>DASPMT010000031.1:0-4415 GCA_035626935.1 Phycisphaerales bacterium
TCGCGGACGCCCCACGGTTGATCAGCGGTCAGCGGCGGCGGCGACGCAGCGCCGTCAGCCCGCCAAGGCCCAGCAGCGCGCCCGCCGCGGGGGTCGGCACAGCGCTGAACTCGATCATGGGCGTGTAGCCGGTCCAGCCGGTGTCCTGTCGGAACGTGCCCACGCCGCCCGCCCCGCCGTCGGCGTACCAGCCGGCCGTCACCGTGTTCCACATCACGTCGTCGAGGTTGTCGTTGCTGCCGGCGGTGATGCCGCCACCCGCCGCGGTGTTCAACGCGACGTTGAGGGAGTTCCACGGGCCGCTGGAGCCCATTGGGTTGTCGCCGTACGTCTGGGTGTTGTACTCGATGCCCCACACAATCGAGTTCGGCGCAGTCAGGTTCAGGCCCGAGAGGTCGAACGTAACGTTGCACGCGATGCCGCCGTAGGGGTTGCCCGTGTCGGGGTTGTTCCACACGGTGGGACGGAACAGGATCGTCTGCACCTGCGTAACAGAGCCGAGCAGCGCGCCCGGGGAGCCGCCGCTGCCCGCGGCGTAGATGTTCAGCGTCAGCGGGTGGGTGAAGCTGGTGGCGTTGCCGTAGTCCTCCGAGCGCGCCCAAGAGCTCATCGTCACCGTGGCGCTCTGCAGCTGGCGGTCGGACCCGCCGAAGTTGACCCGATCGCCGAACTCGAACGTCTGCTGCGCCTGGAACGGCTGGCTGGGGTAGTTGCCCGCGAGCACCGCGGGGATGTTGCTGTAGATCACCGATTGCCCCATGGCCGAGCCGGCGCACGCGAGGACGAACAGGCAGGCGGAAGTACGGATCATGCTGCTCTCTCTTCAATTAGGGGCTGTCACCCCGCGGGGAGGTCAAACGGGCCGGCACACACACCGGCCGAAGACGCACGCGCCCCTTCCGGGGGGTGTGCGAGGTGTTGGCGATTCAGCGGCGACGACGGCGGAGGGCGGTGATCCCGCCGAGGCCGAGCACCGCGCCCGCGGCCGGCGTCGGCACCACCGAGTAGCTGATGTCATCGACATAGGCGTGATCACCGGCGAACCCGCCGCGGCTGTGGAACTGGAGCTGGTCGATGCCGAAGATCTGGCCTCCGTTGTAGCCGAGCTGGCGCGCGCCCTCCTCCCACGAGGCCGTCACGCCCGAGCCCACGAGCTGGCTGGCGGTGTCGTAGATGCCGTAGGTCATCGTGTCGTTGGCAGCGCCGTCGTTGAGCGTCAGCGAGCCGGTCACGCGGTACCACTGGCCCCACTGAAGGCTGCTGGCGATCGTCGTCGACACGAAGTTTGCGCCGGCGTCGACGCCGAAGGCCGAGGCCGTGAGGTTGCCGGCGCCGTCGTTCTGGAAGCCCAGGAACGTCGTGCGGTCGGGGCCGTACGACTCGACGCGGAAGCGGTAGTTGCCCGCCGGCGCCGTGGTGGGCACGGTGCGGAACCAGAACGACCACTGGAACGTGTTGTTCGCGGCGTTCACAGGCGCAACGCTCTCGCCCGCGACGCCCGTCAGGCGCGGCGTGCGCAGGTTGTCGATCACGCCGTCGTTGCCGCTGCCGTTGTTCCCCACGATGAGCCCGCGGCTGCCGCCCAGGCCAACGCCGTTGGCGACAGAGCCGGCGGTGGCGCTGTTGGGCGGGTTGTACCAGTTGCTGTCGCCGGGGACGCGGATGTCGGGTCCGCCGACGCCGGGCAGGCTGTTGGGGACGCTCTCAAAGTCGATGAAGTTGCTCTGGCCGAACGCGGCACCGGCGGAAGCGAGGACGAGGGCACAGGCGGATGAACGGATCATGTGGTTTCTCTCTCTGTGCAGGGCGTTGGCCCTGCGGGGTGGGAAAAGGCCGAAGCACGCGCCGGCCGAATGCGCCCTGCCGACGCACGCCGGTAGAGTGCGGTCCATTAGCGAGCTCTGCTCGTCGGCCGGTACGCGGTCAAAGGACACCACGGAAGGGCCTGACATTGGTTGGAGCGGGGTCTCTCTCTCCTCGCTGGGTGGACTCTCATCCACCGTAAAGAGCAGTATGTCATCGGTTCAGGTGGCTGTCAACGCTCTTTCGGGATTTTCCTCGGGTGGAGGGGCGGGGTTTTCCCACCGACTGCCCACAAACGACGCACCCCCGGGCGAGGCCGGGGGTGCGCGAGAATGCACAGTGAACAGAGCCTCGGTTACCGACGCTTGCGCCGCATCCCAGCCAGCCCGCCGAGACCCATCAAGGCCGCGGCGCCGGGCGCGGGCGTCAGCACGTAACCCTGGTGCCCATCGTCGCAGCCGGGCTGGTCGTCGATCGCGATCAGGTTCCACCCCGGGCCGGTGCCGAGCGTGTTGAGCCACGACTGGGCCAGCGCGATCGTCCCTGACGGGGCGTTGGTCGCCTTCAGGGAGCCGTGAGCAAGGTCAAGCCCGTTGTCAAAGACGATCTCCCACACCGCGATCTGGAACGCCGCGTGCGCCTGGGCCTGGTTCGAGGCCGTCGCCAGTCCCTGGTACTGGTTGGCAAACAGGCGGCCGAGCCGCAGCGCGTTCGCGGCGCCCATCGGGCCGGCGTCGGAGGTCGGGGCGTTCCCCAGCGCAACCGTGTGCCACTGGTAGGTGTGCCCGACCTGCACGTACTCGGTCAGGTCGATGCAGAACCCCTGAAACGTCGGGGCAAAGCCGTCCAGCGTGCCGGGGTTGATTGCGCTGCGCAGGAAGTTGAACGCTCCCGCCTGCGTGTTGATGTTGTGGCCATCCAGCCGCATCGTGACCGACTGGCCGGGGCTGACCCCCATGAACCGAGCATTGACGGTGTCGGCAAGCGACGTCCCCGCGAGCGCGAGAACGGTGGTGGCGGCGATGGTTGCAGCGGTCTTCATGATCTTCTCCGATGTGAATGGCCGCGGCGTCCGCCGCCGGCAGTGCGAGGCAGACGAAGATGCTGTTTGCACACCCCGCTCGCCACGAATCGAGCGCGCGGCTCCTGCGCCGCCGGCAGCCGGTTCCGTATGGGAAAAACAGGCAATCCGCTTCGCCGCGTTATCTCCCGCCGCCGCCGGATACTCGGACCACAAGGGTTCCCCGTGCTGGGTCAGCCACCGCATTCGCACCCGGCTCCCGCAGCCACTCCCACCCTCTACCATCCCGCCGCATGCCCCAGATCACCATCAACGGCAAGTCGTGCGAGTTCAAGCCCGGGCAGGTCATCCTGCAGGTCGCCAACGACAACGGCCTCGAGATCCCCCAGTACTGCTACCACCCCGGGCTCTCCATCGTCGCCTCCTGCCGCATCTGCCTCGCCGAGTGCTGGAAGAAGGACGCCTCGGGCAAGCTCGCGCCCCACATGGGCGGCAAGCTCCTCCCTACCTGCCAGACCTTCCTCTCGCCCGCCGACGACGGCATGGTCGTCTACACAGACTCCCCCAAGGCCGTCGCCAACCAGAAGGCGGTCATGGAATATCTCCTCATCAACCACCCACTCGACTGCCCCGTCTGTGACCAGGCCGGCGAGTGCACCCTCCAGGATTACAGCTACGAGTACGGCCGCGGCCAGAGCCGCTTCGAAGAGACCAAGGTCAAGCAGCCCAAGAAGGACATCGGCGAGCACGTCGTCCTCTACTCTGACCGGTGCATCATGTGCACCCGCTGTGTCCGCTTTACCCGCGAGGTGAGCGGCACCGGCGAGCTGCTCGTCACCGGGCGCGGCAACCGCGAGGAGATCGACGTCTTCCCCGGCAAGCCCCTCGCCTCCGAACTCTCCGGCAACGTCGTCGACCTCTGCCCCGTCGGCGCGCTGCTCGACAAGGACTTCCTCTTCGCCCAGCGCGTCTGGTTCCTCAAGAGCACCCCCAGCATCGACGGCATCACCGCCAGCGGCGACAACATCTCCATCGAGCACAACGACGGCAAGGTCTACCGCATCAAGCCGCGTTTCAACGGTTCGGCCAACAAGTGGTGGATCACCGACGAGGTCCGGTACGGCTGGAAGTTCGTCCACCGCGAGGATCGGCTCACGCAGCCGACGCGGCGACAGTTCGGCATCAAGACCGCCGCCCCCTGGCAGCGCGCCATCGCCGAGGCCGCCACCGCCCTCTCCGCCGTCGAGTCAACCGGCAAGCGCCTGGCGCTCATGGTCAGCCCGATGCTCTCGTGCGAGGACGCTTACACCCTCGCCAGAGCGGCTCTCGCCATCGACGGCAACTGCGTCCTGGCCGTCGGCCCCATTCCCGTCCACGGCCACGACAAGACTTTCCCCGCCGGCGCCAAGGCCGATGATCCCAAGGCCTTCACGCAGTACGCCGAGAAGGCCCCCAACGCCCGCGGCGTCCGGCGGGTGCTGGAAGCCTTGGCCGAGCCCAACGGCGGCACAGTCGCCACGTACGAGCAGCTCCTCGCCGAGCTCCGCGTCAGCACCATCGGCGGCGTCGTCGTCACCGGTAACTACCCCAG
>DASPMT010000032.1:0-8915 GCA_035626935.1 Phycisphaerales bacterium
CGAAGGAGCAGGAGAACGAGCTCCGCCTCATGGTGCAGGAATATTGGAACGCGCTGGTGCAGGAGGAGACAGACGCGGCCAAGGCCAAGGGAGAAAAGGTGAGCATGGGGAAGGTCGCCGCCGCCGAGGCGCTGCGGCTGCTCGGCCGGGACATCAAGGCGAGTTACGAGCGGGTGATCGGTCAGAAGGTGAAAGACTTCGACGCGCTGATCAAGACCCTCGGGCTCACCGGCGAGCAGGAGAGCCGCGTCCGCCGGGTCACCGACGAGGCCTTCGCCAAGGCCAAGGGCGATCTGTCCAAGGTGAACAAGGCGGACGTCTTCTGGAAGATCTGGAAGGAACTCGACGACAAGCAGCGCGACGCCCTGGTCGAGCACGTCCAAGGCTCCGGCAAGTGACGGATCAGGCCCGGTCCGGACGGTTGATCGGCGTGAGGCTCAAGCCGTCCTCTCCGAGCTAGAGTTGAATCTTCGCATCCGTACAAGGGACAACCATGAACAGAGCTCTGGTGCTTGCGGTCTTGTCGACGGTTCCGGCGGTCGCCTCGGCGCAGGTCGTCACGCCCGTACCCCCCAAGTCCACCCCGGCCCCCGCCTGGACGCCGCCGCCCGTTGCGCCGCCGGCGCCCCAGCCCCCGGCCGAGCCTGATGTGCCGACGCCCAACATCGTGAAGCTCGACGCTGCCGGCTTTGTGATCTGGCCCGACAAGCCTTACGAGATCGTGGTGTTCGAGGCGCTCCCGATCGACGCGCAGCAGCGCCAGACCTGGGAGGCCAAGCTGAAGGAGCGGCGGGCGCAGCTCGACGACCTGATCCTGCGCAACCTCGGCGAGGCCCTGAGCATCCGTGAGTCGCTCTACGGCATCGATGCCGTCGATGACTGGGGCCCGCTTGTGAAGCTCGCCACGCCGCTCAACAACTTCTTCGCCGTCAAGCCGCCGCTCGACCAGTTCGTGCGCACCAGCCAGATCCTGCGGGCCAAGCAGCTCAACGCGTTCAACGACGGGGTCAAGCACTTCAAGGCCCAGTCCACCGACAGCCTCATGCGGCGAATCGGCAACGACCAGGCCAAGCTGATGGTCGAGAAGCCGCGCGAGGCCGCCAAGGAGCGTGCGCTTGAGGGCATGCTGGCGTTTGACCGCATGACGACGGCGCTCGCTGACAACTGGGCTTCGGTCAAAGCCTCCACCGGCGTCTCCGGCGACTTCGCCGCCGCGGAAGCGATGGTCGCTTCAGCGAAGGACCCGGCGGCAAAGGCCGCGGCGGGGTTTGCGCTGCTGAAGGCCATCCCGGCGGAACGTCGGGCCGAAGTGCTCGGCGCGTTCCGCACGCCGATGCCCCCTGCCCCCAAACCACCCTCAGACCCGGCCATCGAGGGCGCCCCCCTGCCCAAGACGCCCGGCACGCCCCTTCCGCCGGCCGGTACCGGGGTTTCCCCGGCCAACACGCCGAAGTAACGGCACCGGGATTCCTGCGCGCGCCGCTACGATGAGGCGTGCCAGTCAAGACCAGCGCGCAAACGAACCAGCCGCACGCGGCGGACGATCCGGCGGGCCGCAGGGCCCCGGCGTCGGCCGCGTTTTCATACCGCCACCTGCTCGGCCTGCACGGCGTGAGCGCTCGTGACATCAAGGCCGTGCTGTCGCTGGCCCGGCGTTACGCCGGGCACGACGCCGACGGCTCTGAAGACCCCGCGGCGTGGCGCTCGGTGCTGCGCGGGCGCGTGGTCGCCAACCTCTTCTTCGAGGACAGCACCCGGACCCGGGTGAGCTTCTCCGTCGCGGCCAAGAGGCTGGGCGCCGAGGTGATCGATCTGACCGCGATGGGCTCGAGCGTGAGCAAGGGGGAGACGGTGGCCGACACCGCTCTGAACGTGGCGGCGATGGGCGTCGACGCACTTGTCATGCGCCACGCAAGCTCCGGGGCACCGCAGCTTGTGGTGCGTGCGCTCGAGTCGCGCGTGGGCGCGTGGGACCCTGACGGGGGAGTGCCGAGCGTCATCAACGCGGGCGACGGGAAGCACGAGCACCCCACGCAGGGCTTGCTCGACGCCTACACCATCGCCGAGTCGTTCTCCCGGCTCGACGGCTTCGACCTCTCGGGGCTCAAGGTCGGCATCGTTGGAGATATCGCCAGTTCGCGCGTGGCGCGCAGCAACCTCGCCTGTCTCGCCGCGCTGGGCGCACAGGTCTACTTCGTAGGCCCTCCGACGCTCGTCCCGGCCGCCTTCGAGAAGATGGGCGCGCGCATCGTGCACGACATCGACGCCGTGATCGGGGAGCTCGACGCGGTGAACGTGCTGCGCATCCAGTTCGAGCGGCACGGCGCGGGCGGGGGGGCGGCTGGGCACGGCGTCGCCGCGCCGGGCGCGAAAACTCCGTCCAACGTCATCGCCAGTGTCCGTGAGTATCACGAGCGGTATGGCCTGCACGCGGCGCGGCTTGCGCAGCTCAAGAAGGGGGCCATCGTCATGCACCCCGGTCCGATCAACCGCGGCGTCGAGATGACCGTCAACGCCGCCGACGACAAGCGCAGCGTCGTATTGCGCCAGGTGCGCCACGGGGTGGCCGTGCGGATGGCCGCGCTGGAGCTGTGCATCGGGGCCCGCTGAGCCTGCCGGCACAGAGGAGCGAAGGGGGAATGGCATGAGCGACGCGATCGGCCAGTGGCTCACCGAGGCGGTCATGGAGGTGCTCACCGGTTGGCGGCTGCGCCGCGCTGAAGCGGTCAGGGGGCCGTTCCCCGATTGCGACTGCTTCCGCCACCACCCCGCCTGGGGGTGGGCTTGCTCGGTCTTCGCGGGCCTGATGCTGGGTGCGATGGCCACCCTGATCACCGTGTGTCCTTTCCCGCTCGGCCTGCTGGCCGCCACGCTCCCCGGCATCTTCTTCGGCGTCGCGCTCTGGAGTGCGCTGCAGGTATCCCGTTGCTCGGTCACCTTCGAGCCCGAGCGGGTCGTGGTCCAGGGCGTCTTCCGGCGCGTGGTCATCCCCGACGGCCAGCTCCAGTCCGTTGGCGGGTGGTTCCTGCAGGCTGCGCTCTCCATCCGCGGCGTCCGCCGCACGGTGCTGGTCGACATGGGCATGCGCCGGGGAACGCTGATGGTCGCGATGCTGATGGACCGGCGGCGCCGCGCGGGCGAGCTGTGGCGCGGGCGCAGATGGGGGCGTATGCCCGATGCCCGGCCGCGCCCGTCGCCGGGGCCGAGCGCCGTACCCTCGCCGCATGATCGAGTGCGTGCGCGGTGACGTCGGGATGCTCCTTGTCATCTGCGGCCCCAGCGGGGTCGGGAAGACCACCATCACGCACGCGGTCGAGAAGCAGATCCCCGGCGCGGTGTTCTCGGTGAGCTGCACGACGCGGGCGATCACGCCAAAGGACCGTGAGGGCGTCGATTACTTCTTCGTCACCGACCAGGAGTTCGATAGGCAGATTTCCCAGAACGCGTTCCTGGAGTGGGCGGGCGTTTTCGGCAAGCGCTACGGCACGCCCAAGCAGTGGGTGTGCGACCGGCTGAACGAAGGGAAGCTCGTCATCCTCGAGATCGACGTCCAAGGCGCCGTCAACGTCAAGAAGCACATCCCCGACGCGTTCTGCCTGTTCGTGCTCCCGCCGAGCGAGGACGAGCTCCTCTCGCGCCTCCGCGCCCGCGGCCGCGAGGACGAGGCGAAGATCCAGCGCCGCTTCGGCGAGGCTCGGCGCGAGATCGAGGTCGCGCGCAACTGCGGCGTGTACGACGTCTTCCTCGTCAACCGCACGCTGGACGCAGCCGTCGCGCAGGCGGTGGGCCTGGTGAACGCCGAGTGGAACAGGCGTAAGGCCCTCCAGAGCGCCGGGCGCGGCGCGCGCTGAGCCGCATTTGGGAAACAGACCCCGACGGGAGCCCGCCGGGGTCTGCAAGGGGAAAGCGGCCGCGGTGTGCTGCCCGCTTGGACGACGGATGGACCTCGTCCAGCACACGTCGCGCTTATGGGTGGGCGCGGTGCTCAGAACCCGCAGTTGCGGAAGAACGCGTCGATGTAGACGACGAAGTCGTTGTTGTCCCAGGCGTTGTCGGTGCCGGGGATGCCGCCCTGGATGCCGACGTCCGCCAGCGGGTTGTGCGCGAAGAAGTAGTCGATGAAGACGACGAAGTCGTTATTGTCCAGGCGCCCGTCGCCGCCGGTCGTGCCGCCGGTCGCGCCGATGTCGGTCTTGCACAGCGCCACCGCCGCGGGGTCGTACATCGCCATGAGCTGGCCGCCCTCGACCAGGCCGTTGACGCTGATGCTGTAGTGCGCCTGCATGTCCAGCAGCAGCCAGCCCGGCCCGATCACGTCGCGGGCGTCGATGATGCCGCTGGCCTCCTCGTCCTGCGTCAGGAAGTGGGACGCGCCGCTCACGAAGAAGTTGGCGTTGTTGATGCCCACCTCGACCACCGAGTCGTCCGCGGTGTTGTAGCGCCAGGTGCGGCCCAGGCGGGCGTTGTTGCCGACGTCTTCCTGGATGTAGATCAGACCCGAGGGGGTGATGCAGATCTGGTCCATCATTTCGACGGTCGTGGCGCCGGTCGCGCTGTTGAAGCCGCCCGACGCCGTGCCGACCACGTTCGTGCCGTCCAGCAGCATCGTGATGGTGCCGCCAAGTTCGGGGTGGGTGATGTCGGCGAACTCCATCTTCCACAGGCGGCTGCTGGTGCCGACGGCCGCGGTGGTGACGAAGTAGGCGACGTTGCGGTTCATCAGGTCCCAGCACACGTCCTCGGGCCGGCGGAAGTTCATCTGGCCGTTGGCGTCTGCCAGCGACTGGAGCTGCGCGCCGGTGGCGGTCTCGATGGTGAGCCCGTTGGCGGCGAACACGGCGCTCATGTCGAGCATGGTGAAGGCCTTGGAGGCGACCGGGCCGCTGCCGGCGTTGCCGAGGATGTTGGTCTGGTCCTCGACGTTCTGGCCCGCCGTCACGGTCGTGCCGGACATCACCAGGGCGTAGATCGTGCCGTTGGTCAGGCCGGCGCGCTCCACGTCGGTGCCCGTCGCCGTCTTGGTGCCGACGTAGACGTAGACGTTGCCCGGCGTCGAGTCGTCGGCGCCGATCACCACTGTCTTCTCCTGCGGGAACGGCGACGCGACGCTGTTCTCCCAGGAGTAATCCCCGTGCCGGGGCAGCTCGTACGAGACGCCCTTGGCCGCGCCGCTGGCGATGTGGGCGAACGCGCGCCCGTTGGCGCCGTTCTCCTCGCCGTTCATGTAGATCCGAGCGTCCGTGCCCAGCGCGCCGAACCGGTAGGCGCCCGGAAGAGCAAGGTCGCCCGAGCAGAAGCGGCCCATCGCCGTGGGCTGCTGGACGTACGCACCGCCCTGCCAGACGTTGGTCAGCGCGATCAGGTCCTCGCCGCCGACGACGGTAAGAAAGTCGGGCGAGCCTGGGTTGCCTTTGATCTTCCAGTAGCTGACCGTGCAGCCGACCGAGCCGTGCCGACGGACAAGGCCCGTGGTAGAGCCGTTCTCGTGGTTCACCAGCCAGGTGAACTGACCCGCGGCCGTGTCGCCCTCGTCCACGAACGCGCCGGAGCCGTCGGGGATTCCCAGCAGCCGGTAGACGCCGCCGCTGAGGTTCGGGTAGGTCTCGTCGGGGTCCACGTTGGGCCCGCCGCGCCCGTTGGTCGCGATGGAGTAGAACTTCACGCCCGTCGCGGCGTTGGAGGGAACGGTGTAGGGCTGCACGCCCGTGCTGGGGCCGATGAAAGCGCCGGGGGGCAGCGTCTGTGCGCCGGCGCCGATGGTGAAGCAGGAAACAGTGCCGGCGCAAACGGCCAACGTGAGACAACAGGTACGCATGAGGGGCTCCCTTCTCGTTCGATCAGATCGCCGCGCGACGGGCCGACACGGCGCACCCGCGGGAGTACCAATAAACCCGCGCGCGGGCCGCCGTTGGTGAAGGCTCCGTCAACGGCGAGCAAGTTTGCGCAACCTTCAGCGTTCCTTTGTGCCACCCGCGCGCGAACTTGACGTTCACCCAGGTATGGTCAGGCCACGCTAACCGGAGGTGCGCAATGAACGTTTGGAGACTCCCCGCACTGGTCTTGGTCTTTGCCTGCGCCGCCGGCGTATCTGCGCAGGTCTACAAGACGCCCGATCCGCGCGACGCCACGCCCACCCCCTTCCTCCAGCCCGACGCCGGCGAGCGCAAGGACCACCGCAACGCCTACGCGATGGTGAAGCTCGTCTCCACCCGTGCAACCGACAAAGCCCTGATCACCGACCCACTCATCAAGGACGCCTGGGGCCTCGCCCTCCGCCCCCCCGGCAAAGGAGGGCACTGGTGGACCGCCAACACCGCCACCGGCACGACTACCACGTACGTCGGCGACGCGCCCGGCCACCCCTTCGGCCAGGACGCGCTCAAGGCCGTGCCGATCCCCGTCGGCAAGCTGCACGAGAAGAACGAGACGATGAGCCAGCCCACCGGCCAGGTCTACACCGGCTGGAACAAGGGCGAGTTCGTCATCGAGGGGAAGGGCGACAATGGCCGGCCGATCAAGGACTACGCCCGCTTCGTCTTTGTCTGCCTCGACGGCACCATCTCGGCGTGGGCCAACGACATGACTGCTTCGGTCAACGTCATCGACAAGGGGGCCGAGGGCGCGATGTACACCGGCGTTGCCGTGACCGAGTCGGCCAGCGGGGGCAACCGCCTCTATTGCTGCGACTTCAACAACCGGCGCATCGACGTCTTCGACGGCGCGTGGAAGCCGGTGAAGACCGAGGGCGCGTTCAAGGCCCCCGGCGTTGATGACGATTACGCGGTCTACAACCTGCTTCACCACGACGGGAAGCTCTACGCCGCCTTCGGCCGCTGCGCCAACGAGCCCGGCGACGCCGAGGCTTACCCCGGCTACGGCGCGATCGCGGAGTTCGACCTCGAGGGGCGGCACCTTCGCACGCTGGAGCGGAACCAGCACCTCAACGCGCCCTGGGGCCTCTGCGTCGCTCCCAAGGACTTCGGGCCCTTCTCCGGCTCACTGCTTGTCGCCAACTTCGGAGACGGCCGCGTCGTCGGTTACGACCTCAAGACCGGCAAACTCATCGACCACCTGCGCGATCCTGAGGGCAAGCCATTCGAGATCGACGGCGTGTGGGACATGAAGTTCGGCAACGGCGAGACGCTCGGCTACGCGAACCACATGTACTTCACCGCAGGCCCCGAGCAGGAGACCGAGGGCCTCTTCGGCAAGCTGGTCCCGCTCTTCCCCTGATGCCTCTGACACTCACGACGAGTACATGAACTCCTCGCGCGTGATCTTCCCCTTCTCAACGGTGTAAACCGCCACTTCGGTCATGTGCAGGTCCGCGCCCGTCGACTTGTCTTTCACATGGAGCTGGTACTTGGTCGCGAAGCCGGTAGCGCCGACGTAGGGCCCTTCGGCGCTGGCGCCGAGCACCTCATGGTTGCTGGTCCACCAGTCCCACTTGGCGAGGATCTGGGCGGGGCCGCGGGCGACCTGGCCGGTCCCTTCGATCGACTCGACGTTCCTGCTCCAGACGCCCTTGATCCAGTCGTCGGCCTTGTTCTGGTTGAAGAGCGTCACCAGCGTGCGCCCAAGTTCCGCCGGCGTAGCGCCCGCGCCCGTCGAGATCGTGTCGGGCGCCTTGGCGGCCTTCTTCCCGGCCTTCTCCGCGGGGGCCTTCGCGGTCTTCTTCTGTGCCGTCTTTACCGGCGCGCGGCCGGCCTTTCTGGCCGGCTTGGCGCTGCGGGCGGGCTTCTTGGCACGTTTCTTGGCCATGATCGTGTCTCCGGCCGCCAGCATACCACAACGCAGGGGGCCGTGGCGATGAGTGGCGTTTTTTGACCGGAGCGATCAGGCCGGCAGGAGCACCACGTCGCTCGGCGCGACCGTGACAGTCGCGGCCGAACCGCCGGCCGCCAGCGTCGGGCCGGGGTTGAGCTGCGCAACCTTCACACGCGCTGCGCCGGCGCCACCCTCGCCCAGCTCGACGGTGTGCTGAGCGATCTCGCCCAGGTAGGTCGACTCCACCACCCGCCCCGACATCGTGTTCCCGCTCCCCCCGCCGCCGGCGCCCCCTTCCCATGTCAGCCGCAGAGCCTCGGGACGCAGCGACAGCGCCAGCGGCGAGCCGGGACCGACGCCCGCGGGCGGGGCGTGTGCGCTCCGCAGCTCCCCGGCGCCGGTCCGCACGCGCGAGCCGCCGGCGCCCGCATCCATCAGCGTCCCCTCGATGAAGTTGGTCTCACCCAGGAACTCCGCGACGAACCGGCTCCCCGGTTTGTGGTAGAGCTCGTGAGGGGTGCCCATCTGGACGATCCGTCCGGCCCGCATCACGGCGCACCGGTCGGCCATGCTCAGCGCTTCCTTCTGATCGTGCGTCACGTACACGCCGGTGATCCCCGCGTCCTTACAGATGCGCCGGATCTCCGAGCGGAGCTCGATCCGCAGCTTGGCGTCAAGGTTGCTCAGCGGCTCGTCCAGCAGCAGCACGTCCGGCCGGATCACCAGTGCGCGCGCCAGCGCCACCCGCTGCTGCTGCCCGCCCGAGAGGGCGTTGGGCTTCCGCTGGGCGAACGCGTCCATCTGCACCATCGCCAGCGCCTCCATCACCCGGCGCCGGGTCTCCGCCTTCTCCACCTTCCTCACGGTCAGGCCGAAGGCCACGTTGTCGAACACGGTCAGGCTGTCGAACAGGGCGGCCTGCTGGAACAGGAACCCGACCCGTAGCCGCATCCGGGTCAGCTCGTCCTGCGGGAGCGTGTGCAGCGCCCGGCCCTCGAACAGCACCTCGCCCTCGGTCGGCCGCAGCAGCCCGACGATCAGCTTGAGCAGCACCGTCTTGCCGCACCCGCTCTCGCCGATCACGCAGAGCGTCTCGTTCGGCGGCACGACGAGGTCGATGCCGGTCAGCACCTGCCGCGGGCCGAACC
>DASPMT010000033.1:0-3748 GCA_035626935.1 Phycisphaerales bacterium
AGCCCCGCGTCGTATAGAACTCATAGCGGCCGCTGCTGTACCAGGCCCCTGCGATGGCAACCGCCAGCAACAAGGCGATCACCGCGAGGGCCGAACGTTTGCGGCCGGAGCGCTTCTGCTTGGGTGAGTCGGGTGCGGGCACGCTGGAGAGTGTACAGGCGGGCGATGTACCGGTTCGTGCCGGGTGCCGCGTCGGACTGACAAACCGGGTCTGCATCAGGGGCAACGGTTAGACTGCCGCCATGGCGTATCGGTATTCGATGGAGCGAGCGGAAATGGATATCGACCGGGTGTGTGGTCTGCTGCGGGCGACGTACTGGTCGCCGCGGATCAGGCGCAGCGTGGTCGAGCGCGGGATCGCCAACAGTGTGGTTGTGGGGGTCTTCGACGGCGGCGGCAATCAGGTGGCGTTTGCGCGCGTGGTGACCGACTATGCGACGTTCGGGTGGCTGTGCGACGTGATCGTGGACGAACGCCACCGGGGACAGGGTTTGTCGCGCGGCATGCTCGAGCGCTTGCTCACGCACCCGCAACTCCAGACTCTGCGGCGGTGGATGCTGGGAACCCGCGATGCGCACGGGCTGTACGAGAAATTCGGGTTCGTACAGATCTCACCGGAGCGGTGGATGGAGATGAAGCCCGACCCGAAGGGGTGGCAGGAGTGACGGCGCCGGCTACCGGGCTTTGGCCGACGAACGACTGGTTGCCTCCGTGTGGGGGCAGTTAATTCAGCGGGAGCGGCTCTTCTTCGACGCCTTTTTCGAACTGCGCTTGCGGGCACCTTGGCCCCTTCGCGCCGGGCCTCTGCGAGGCCGATGGCGATCGCCTGCTTGCGGCTGGTGACCTTTTTGCCCGAGCGCCCGCTGCGGAGCGTGCCGTGCTTACGCTCGTGCATCGCGCGCTCGACCTTCTTGGACGCCTTCCTGCTGTACTTCTTCGCCATCGCTGGTTGCTCCACCGGCGGCGCCCACGAGGTGCGCTGCCGGTTGAGCGTCGCGGTGGTGGTCTTAAGGGACCGTGAAACGTGCGGCCCACCAGAAGGCGCCGCCCGGCCGTGGCATGAGCAGCGCTGTCGTCGGCCGTACAGGGCGCTCGTCGCCTTGGAACGGCGTTCGTGGTCCTTGAACTCGCGCCGCAAGCGGAAGCCGAAGACCGTGGTGAGCGCCGCGCTCACGAACAAGGGGACTGTGAGCCACGGGTTAGGTATGGCCCCTGAGTCTTGAGCGCTCCAGCGTGCCAGGCAGATACTGGACATCAACGGTACCGGTGTTGGCCACCTGCTGCGGGTCAAAGAACGTCATGGAGACGTCGTCCTCTTCCTTGCGGGTGCCGAGCTCACCGTCGGGGAAGCTGTACTCGACGCGGATCTTGTCGGAAGTGCTGCCGTACCGGCCCCGGACTGTGACCTGCGCGACGGAATCAACCTTGGCGCTGGCCGTCTGTCGCCACACGAGATGGCGCATCTGGTTGCAGGACCCAACCACCGAGGCAACGAAGACGACGACGATGCCGAGCATGAGGCGCAGCTTCGTGCGTTCGGTCCAGGACTCGGCGGCGTCGGCTAACAGACCCATTGATCGCTCCGGGGTTGAAAGCCGCAGAGCCTACCGATTTGTGCAGCGCTGTGCGAACGGAATTGAGGCTCACGCCTGCGCGGAGGCCACCCGGATCAAGGGGGCGTGCCGCATTCAGGGCAGCGAGTGGCGGGTGAGAGACCAGCGCGGTTGTACCGGCACATGGGGCAATGGTCGGCCTTAAATGGGCGCGAGAGTGCTCCAGTTGCCGGGGTAGACGTGGGGCTTCCAGCGGGCGGCCGTGAACCCCCTGCGGGTTCCAGTTGATTGTGAGGCCGCTGAGGGCGGTGCCGTCTTTGGGATCGTAGCTGGTTCCGAGTGAAATTGACCCGGGTGGCTGTGGTCTTGTGAAGACGTTTCGCTCGTAGGTCGCATCGTCAGTGCAGTGGACCGTGCCGGCAAGGATGCGGACCTTAGTAGAGTTTGGCGTCGGGCTGACACCGCGGATGAGTGTCCCAGAGGAGAGCGAGCAGTACCAGATGTACCAGAAGTGACTGGCGAGCCAGAGCGTCGCGGTCGCCGCCGCGGGGAGTGAGAGAGAACAAGCACGCGGCGGCGGCGTCGCGGTGACGGCATCCGCGGAGCGTAGAGGTTGTCGGACCGGATCGATCGGCCGCGCGGCGGGCGGCGATGTGCGAGCGACCATGGACTGAGCGCTGCCGTTGGCGACCGGATGAGAAAGGAGCGGGCGCACCAACGCGCCGACTCGGATCACGGGAGTGTTTCGGCCGTCGGCGGCTCGACCTGGCCTCTGCGCTGGAGCCACCTGGCGGTGAGCCAGCAGATGATGGCCCAGGCGGCGCCGAGGGTCCAGCCGGCGAGGACGTCGGTGGGCCAGTGGACGCCGAGGTAGACGCGGCTGACGCCGACGGCGATGGTGAGGAAGACCGCGATCGACATGAGGTAGAGCTTGACGGCAGGGCGCTTGTCGGTGCGCATCAGGACCGCTCCGAGGGTCAGGTAGGTCACCGCGGCCATCGTGGAGTGCCCGCTGGGGAAGCTGGAGGTGTAGATCAGCGAGCCATGAGGGACAAGGTCGGGCCGCGCGCGGTCGAAGGCGAGCTTGAGAAGCATGCTGACGAGCAGGCCTCCGCCGACCGAAGCGATCAACAGCGCGACCAAGCGCAGCTTGTTCTGGAACGCGAGCAGACCGGCGAGACCGCCGGTGAGGATGACGAGCACACCGACGCCGCCGAGCGCCGTGAAGTCTCGGCCGATCTCTTCCAACCAGCGCGGGCCGATGGGATCGGCGAGGTCATCCCTTGTGCGTAGCGCCAACAAGAGCTGTCGGTCGAAGCCCTCGGTATCCCCTTCGACAACCTCGTCGGCGAGTTCGGCGAACCCCCAGAGGAGCGCGGCCAGGGCCGCGACACCCAGCAGGATGCCGAGCTCGTGGCGGCCGAGGTTGCGCGCGGCGTTGAGGAGGCGTTGCCAAGGATGAAGCATGACCGGGAGAGAATAAGCCCTATGGGTGCAGATCCCATAGCACGTCCTGCGATTTCGGAGGATGTATCAGGCTCGCGCGGGACCGAGGAGGCTCTCGGGACTCGCGAGCATCTCGACGACTCTTGCGAGCATGAGGGCGGCCTGGGCGCCGTCGACGACTCGGTGGTCGCAGGCGAGCGAGAGCGGGAGGAGTTTGCCGACGCCGATCATGCCCTTGCTCACCACGACGCCGTCCCGGGCCCGGCCGACGGCGAGGATGCCGCACTCGGGGTAGTTAATAATCGGCGTGGCGAAGCGGCCGGCGTGGCTGCCGACGTTGGAGATGGTGAAGGTGCTGCCGCTGAGCATCTCGCGCGGGGCGGTGCGGTTGCGGGCGCTCTCGGCGACGTGGGCGATGTTGCGGCCGATCTCGAGCACGCCGAGTTTGTCGCAGTCGCGGATGACTGGGACCATGAGGCCGTTGTCGGTGTCTGTTGCGATGCCGATGTGGACGGCGCGGTGGCGGACGATCTCGGACTTCTCGTCGTCGGTGGTGGAGTTGAACTCCTTGAATTCACCCGCCAGGCAGCGGCAGACGGCGGCGGCGACGAAGGGAAGGAACGAGACTTTTTCGCCGCTGGCGGCGGCGAGTTTCTTGCGGAGGGATTCGAGGTGCGTGACGTCGGCCTCGTCCATGACCGTGAAGTGGACGGCTGTGCTGACGCTCTGATGGAGGCGGTTGGCGATGG
>DASPMT010000034.1:0-2187 GCA_035626935.1 Phycisphaerales bacterium
TCGTGCAGAAGGCCACGGCGATCGCCGGGCGCAACATGCGCCACGCCTGCGAGCACGTCTTCATGCATCGCCTCACCGAGGCGTTCAACGACCGCCTCTCCCCCATCGCCGGCATCCCCGACCTTGTCGCTTCCATCACGCTCCCCAAGGCCGTCGCGTCGAGCAGCCCGGTGCCGCGCATCGAGCTTTCGCTCCGCCGCGCCGGCGTCCACCACCACTTTGCTCCGCACATCTACAGCGCCGACCACGTGCAGCATCCCAAGCCGGCTCCCGACATCTTCCTCTTGGCGGCCGCGAAGCTGGGCGTACCGGCGGTGCGTTGCCTGGTTATCGAAGACTCGCTGGGCGGCATCGCGGCCGCTCACGCCGCGGGCATGACGTGCATCGCCTTCACCGCCGGCGGCCACTGCACGGCGGCTCACGCGGACCGCCTGCGGGGCTCGACCGCCGCGCACCACGCATCGACCGCCGACGAACTGGCGGCCCTCATCGGCAACCTGACAGGCGGCGCCTGCACCGACCGGGTCGGCGACCGCGTCCGGTAAGCGCGTAGGGCATAGTTGCATCGCTCAGCTACACCGCCGGCCGCGCGTGGAGCACCGGCATCGTCTCGAGGTACTTCCGCGCCGCCGGCACATCGGCGTGGCGGAAGCGTTCGTACGGGCCGTCGAAGATCACGCGCCCCTCGTCGAGCATGATGATGCGCGGGGAGATGCGGCGGAGCAGGTCCTTGTCGTGGGTGATGACGATGCTGGTGCGCTTGAGCCCGCCGCCGCCGACCTTGCCGTCGCCGCCGAGGCTGGCGATCGGCCGGTGGTGGACGTTCCAGATCAGCTCGTGCACGTGCCCGCCCACGACGGGGTCCAGGCCGGTGGTCGGCTCGTCGTAGAAGATGACCGCGGGGTCCATCGCGATGGCGCGGGCGATGGCGACGCGCTTGGCCATGCCGCCGCTGAGGGCGTCCCGCTCCTTCTCGACTACGTCGTCCACCTCCAGCTTGACGGCCTCGAGCGCTTCGCGGACGCGCCCCCTGATCTTGCGCTCGGGGAGCTCGGTGTGCTCGCGCAGCCAGAGGGCGATGTTGTCGTAGACGGTGCCGGTAAAGAGGGCGTTGTGCTGGAAGACGATCGCCCAGAAAAGCCGGACCTCGTCGAGCACGTCAGGATCGATCCCGACAAGGTCCACCATCGGCATCCCTTTCTGGCCGTGGTGCACCACCTTGATGGACCCCTTGTCGGGCGTCTGCAACCCGGTGAGGTGGTCGAGAAAAACGGTCTTGCCGGAGCCGGAGTGCCCCACGATCGCGGTGATCTCGCCGCGCCTGATGGTCGCGCTGATCCCCTTGAGCACCTCCTTGCCGGAGTAGCTCTTATGGATGTCGGACGCCACGATCTCCGGGGCGAGCGACTGCGCGGTGCTCAGGTTGAACGGCCCGCCGGGCATGGAGCGAGCGTAGGGAAGAAGGGGTCAGGGGATCGAGGCGGCAAGGAAGAGAAGGCCGGCGGTCCCTGTTCTCGATCCTTCCGTCCTTCGATCCCTTACCCTTCTCGCGCTGATCTACCTGGATAACAACGCGACCACCCAGCCGGCGCCGCAGGTCGTCGAGGCCGTCGCGCAGGCGATGCGCACGCAATGGGCCAACCCCTCCAGCATCCACCGCGCAGGCCAGGATGCGCGGCACGCAGTCGAGCTGGCCCGCGCATCGGTCGCCGCGCTGATCGGCGCCAAGCCGAAGTCGATCACTTTCTGCAGCGGCGGCACCGAGGCGATCGACCTGGCCATCCGGGGAGTGTTGTCCACTCCCTCGGGCCCGCACCAGGCGCAAACGCCGCCCCGCGTCGTCACCACGCGCGTCGAGCACGCCGCCGTCCGCGACCTGCTTGAGAACCTTGAGAAGCAGGGCGCCGTGACCCTCGACTACCTGGACATCGATAGTTGGGGCCGGATCGAACCCCCGTCGATCGAGCGGGCGATCACCGACGGAACCCGCTTGGTCTCCGTGCAGTGGGCCAACAACGAGACCGGCACGGTGCAGAACATCGATGCCATCGCCGCGCGGTGCCGGGCCGTCGGCGCTGTCTTCCACTGCGACGGCACGCAGTGGGTCGGCAAGAACGAAACCGACGTCGGCGAGGCCGCGGGGGCCCCGTCGGCGTGCGACCTTCTGACGTTCTCGGCGCACAAGTG
>DASPMT010000035.1:0-6483 GCA_035626935.1 Phycisphaerales bacterium
GATCCTGATCCTGGGCCAGCAGCTGGCGGACAACGCCGACGGCAACCTGACCCCCAAGCAGGTCGAGTTCTCGCGCACCATTCACGGCGCCGGCACCGACCTGCTCAACCTGATCACGGACATTCTCGACCTGTCCAAGATCGAGTCGGGCACGGTCACGGTCGACGCCGAGGAAATCGCCTTCCCCACCCTGCTCTCCACCATGGAGCGCACGTTCCGCCACGAGGCGGAGAACCGCTCGCTCTCCTTCGACGTTCAGCTCGACCCGCACCTGGGGCGCGGCCTGGTGACCGACGCCAAGCGCCTCCAGCAGGTGCTCAAGAACCTGCTCTCCAACGCCTTCAAGTTCACGGCGCAGGGCGGCGTGCGCCTCAGCGTCAGCGCCGTCGCCAGCGGCTGGTCTCCCGAGCACCCCACGCTCAACTCCGCCGGCACCGTCATCGCCTTCGAGGTCTCAGACACCGGCATCGGCATCCCCGCCGAGAAGCAGAAGATCATCCTCGAGGCCTTCCAGCAGGCCGACGCCTCCACCAGCCGCAAGTACGGCGGCACCGGTCTGGGCCTGGCCATCTCGCGAGAGCTGGCCAACCTGCTGGGCGGCGAGATCCAGCTCCGTTCCACGCCCGGCGTCGGCAGCACGTTCACCCTTTACCTCCCGGTTCGCTACGCCGGCCCGACCGCAAACCTGGCGCTGAAGGACCGAAGCTCCGGCGGACCGCAGCGCCGGCCCGGCCTGGTCCTGCCCGAGCGTGTCGCCGAGCACGTCCCGGAGCAGATCCCCGACGACCGCGACAACCTCTTGCCGCAGGACACCGTGCTGCTCATCGTCGAGGACGACCCGCACTACGCCCGCGTGCTGGTCGATCTGGCGCGCGACACAGGGTTCAAGGTCCTCGTCGCCAACCGCGGTCTTGACGCCATCAACCTGGCTCGCCAGTTCCACCCCGCCGCCGTTTCGCTCGACGTGTTCCTGCCCGACATGCTCGGTTGGGCCGTGCTCAACCAGCTCAAGCAGGACCCCGTCACCCGCCACATCCCGGTGCAGATGGTCACCCTCGACGAGGACCGTCAGCACGGCCTGGCGCGCGGCGCATTCTCCTTCGTCACCAAGCCGACCACCGCCGAGGGGCTCGAGGCGGCCCTGGACCGCATCAAGCAGTACGCCGTGCCGCGCCGCCGCCGCCTCCTGATCGTGGAGGACAACGAGGTGGAGCAGTACTCAATCCGCGAGCTGCTCGGGCACGACGATATCGATATCGACTTCGCCGGCACCGGCAAGGACGCCCTGAAGACCCTGCGTTCAGGCCAGTACGATTGCGTCGTGCTGGACCTCTGCCTCCCCGACATGACGGGCTTCGAGGTGCTGGAGCAGATCGCCCAGGACGAGAAGCTCCGCGACCTCCCGGTCGTCGTGTTCACCGGCAAGGCCCTCTCGCCGGAGGAAGACGTCCGCCTCCACATGTTGGCGCGCAGCGTCGTGGTCAAGGGTGTCGAATCTCCCGAGCGCCTGCTCGACGAGACCTCGCTCTTCCTTCACCGCGTCGTGGCCGACTTGCCGCAGACCAAGCAGCAGATGCTCGACCGGCTCCACCGCTCCGACGACCATCTCAAGGGCCGCCAGGTGCTGGTGGTCGACGACGACGTCCGTAACATCTTCGCTCTTTCCAGCGTCCTGGAACGCCGCGGGATGCACGTCCTCACAGCCTCCACCGGCCGCGAGGCCATCAGCATGATCGAGTCCAACCCCGACCTTTCCATCGTCCTGATGGACATCATGATGCCAGAGATGGACGGCTACGAAACGATGCGGGCGATCCGCGCCAACCCCACCCACAGCCGCCTCCCCATCATCGCCCTGACGGCCAAGGCGATGAAAGGCGACCGTGAGAAGTGCCTCGAGGCCGGAGCCTCAGACTACCTCGCCAAGCCCGTCAACACCGAGCAGCTCCTCTCGGCGCTGCGCATGTGGCTCCACCGCTGAACCAACCACCAATGACAGACCGTGACCGCGTCAACATCCTCCTTGTCGACGACCAGCCCGCCAAGCTGCTGTCGCTGGAGACCATCGTCGCGTCGCTCGGTGAGAACATCCTCAAAGCCTCCTCCGCGGAAGAGGCCCTTCACGTCCTGCTCGCAAACGACATCGCCGTCGTGCTCGTCGACGTCTGCATGCCGGGGATGGACGGCTTTGAGCTCGCCGAGATGATCCGTGGCCACCCGCGGTTCGGCCGCACGGCCATTATCTTCATCTCCGCCGTCCACCTCACCGACGCCGACCGCCTCAAGGGGTACGACCTCGGGGCCGTCGACTACATCCCCGTCCCGATCATCCCCGAGGTGCTCAAGGCCAAGGTGGCGGTCTTCGCCGACCTGCACCGAAAAACCGGTCAGCTCAAGCGCCTCAACCAGGAGCTCGAAGCCCGCGTCGCCGAGCGCACCGCCGAGCGGGAGCGGCTCGCCGCCATCGTCGAGGGCTCCGGCGACGCCATCGTTAGCGCCGACCTCAACGGCATCATCCAGTCGTGGAACCCCGCGGCCGAGCAGCTCTTTGAGTACCCCGCCGCCGAGGCGCTCGGCAAGCCCATCAACATCATCATCCCGCAGACGCGCATGGAGGAAGAGCCGACCATCATCCAGCGCGTCGCCCGCGGCGAGCGCGTCGTTCAGTTTCAGACCGAACGCAGGAGCCGGAGCGGCGCCGTCGTTCACGTCTCCCTCTCGGTGTCCCCTGTTTTCGACACCTCCGGCGCGATCATCGGCGTCTCGAAGATCATGCGCGACATCTCCGCGGCACGCACCGCGTCACGCGAGCGCGACCGGCTCCTGGCGGTCCTGGAGGCAACCCCCGACTTCGTCGCCACCGCGGACGCCTCCGGCAACATCCGCTACATGAACCCCGCCGCCCGGCGCATGATCGGGCTCACGGGGGGGGAGAGCGCAGTCGGGCTGCCCTTCGAGAGTCTCTATCCGCCCGACGTCGCCCGCTTCGTCCGCGAGACGGCCATGCCCGCCGCGGCCCGCCAGCTCACCTGGGAGGGCGAGACGGTCATCCGTTCTCGGAACGGTGAGGAAACTCCCGTCTCGCAGGTGCTCATCGCCCACAAGGGTCCGAGCGGTGACGGTCCCGTCGAGGTCTTCTCCACCGTCGCGCGCGACATCACCGAGCGCCGGCGAGCCGAGGCCGTCCTCACCCGTGACCGCGAGACCCTGGAGCGTCTGGTCGCCGAGCGCACCGCCGAGCTCGAGGCCTCCAACGAACGCCTCCGCATCACCGACCGCATGGCCACCATCGGCACGCTCTCGGCGGGCCTCGGGCACGACATGGGGAACTTGCTGCTCCCGGTCCGAATGCGGCTGGAAGCCATCGAGTCGTGCAACCTCCCGCCCGCCGTGCAGGAGGACGTCTCCGCCATCCGTAAGGCTTCCGACTATCTCCAACGCCTGGCCCGCAGCCTCCGGCTGCTGGCCATCGACCCCGAGGCCGACGCCAAGGAGAACTCCACCGATCTCACCTCGTGGTGGGAGGACACCGAGGGCATGCTCCGCAACGGCGTCGTCCGACCGACGATCCTCTCCGGCGACTTCACCGGCGGCGGCCGCGGGCCCCTCCCGCCCGTCCGCATCGGCAAGGCGGCTCTCACGCAGATCGCCTTCAACATCGTGCAGAACGCCGGTGACATCCTCCGCGGACGAGAGGACGGGCGCGTCCACGTTTCGGCGCACGCTCTTCCAGGCGGCGAAGCCGTCCGCCTCTGCATCGGCGACAACGGGCCCGGCATGACCGATGAGACGCGCCGACGCTGCATGGAGCCGTTCTTCACCACCAAGACCCGCGGCCTCAGCACGGGTCTGGGCCTCTCACTCGTCAGCGGCCTGGTCAAGAGCAACGGCGGCTCCATCCACATCGATTCCGCGCACGGCCGCGGCACGGTCTTCAACATCACCCTCCCCGCGGCCCAGAGCCGGCAGCCGGGCGCCGAGAGTGACCTCTCGACACGGGGCCTTGCGGTTGTCGCACTGACCGACGCCCGTTTGAGCGCCCACGTGAGCTCGGTGCTCGCCTCGTTGAGCTACGATGTGCGGCACGAGCCGCTCCCGGCCGACGTCGCGCCGGCCGCCCCAGCCAGCGACGCCGACGTGTGGATCACCCAGGCCGCCGACGACGAGGACCTGCGGATGGTTGACGGCTTCGCCAGCGCCCACCCGCGTCAGCGCGTCATCGTCTTCTGCCCCTCCCAGTTGTCCGGTCAATCAGCCGGCCCGGCGCCCTGCCCCCTGCGGCTTGACCTGCGCACTCGCCCCTCGGAGCTCCGGGATCGCCTCCGCCGCGAGCTGGCCGACGTCGTTTTTCCCGCCTCGCGTACTGCGCTCCCGGTGACTTAAGCCATGTCCGGTGTCCCCGCACATAACGGTCAGCCCACGCCCCAGGAGGGGACGAGCGCCCGTCGCGTGAGCCTCCTCTGTGTCGATGACAATGTCCTGCTGGGCAAGGCCTTGGGACGCTGCATCGACGCCGAGCCCACGCTCAAGTGGCTGGGCGCCATCAGCGACGGAAACGAGGCGATCGACGCCGCCGAGCGCCTCAGGCCCGACGTCATCCTGATGGACATCGACATGCCGGGTTTCGACACCTTCCGCATGGTCGAGGTCCTCGCCGCGAAGCTCCCCGATACGCGCGTCGTCATGCTCAGCGGGCACGTCGACCGCGAGTACCTCAAGCGCGCCCTGGACGCCGGAGCCTGGGGCTACCTCTCCAAGGCCGAGGAAACCGACGTGCTCATCGACGGTGTCCACCGCGCCGCCCGCGGCGAGATCGCGCTGGGCAAGGAAATCGACGCGCTCCAGCGCAGCGCCGACCGCTCCTGACGCTCGGTCCGGTCGCCGGCGGTTGACGTAGACGTTCCCCTCGCCCTCCCCCTTCGCGCCCCGTCCCCCTGCAACCCTGGAAGCTCACGCGTCGCGCTTGCCGTCCCGGCCTTCGTCGAGCTTCACCTCTTCCCAGTGCCCCTCCATGTGCCGCACGATCTTCCCCGTCGCGGTGTACATCACCTGCTCGGCGATGTTGGTGCAGTGATCGGCGGAGGTGACGCACTGCATCGCCACGTCGTGCAGCGCCGAACAGACGTCCACGTCGAGCGTCCCCGCCTTCAGCTTCTTCTGCGTCTCCGCCACCAGTGCCTTCTTGAAGGCGAGCACGGCCTCCTCGCTCAGCAGCACGACCCGCGCAAGCTCGGGGTCGAGCCGGTCGAGGCTCGACACGCAATCGCGGATGATCCCCACCACGCTGTTGGCCATCACGCGGAAGGTGGGGGGCAGGTCGCTGGCGTGGTGGAACAGCCGGCACTCCTCCGCGATCGCCACGCCCACGTCGGCGATCCGCTCCAGCTCGTTGTTTACCTTCACGATCATCAGGACCCAGCGGAGCTGCGACGCCTCCAGCCGGCTCCCCAGACCCGTAGCCTCAGTCAGCAGCGCGACGGCCGACTTCTCGAGCGCCACGTCGACGCGGTCGATCTCCTCGTCCATCGCCACGACCTTCTTCGCCGCCGTTAGGTCGCGCGTGAAGACTGCCTCGAAGCTCGCCTCCATCAGCGCCTGCACGCGCCGCCCCTGGCCGACGAGCTCACCCTTGAGCTTGTTAACCTGGATCGCGAAGTGATCGGTGGAGTTGGGCATGGCGCAGTTCCGCTGGAGCGGACCCCAGCAGGATACCAGCGAGCCGGACTTGATTGTGTGGGGATGAGTCGTATGGGTCGCCATAGAGTGTTGGTCGCCGCGGCTCTGGGCCCCGCGAGGAACTGTCCATCGGCTCAGCGCTCGGCTGGCCATCAATCCACGACGGCGGTCGGGACGTTCGCCGCGCCGTCAACGGAGCGCTGCGACAAGGCGGTGAGCGGTGGGAGAGGCCCGTGACACCCCCCTCTCATATTCGTATCATGCCCGCTTCACGGTTCCCCGGCCACCCCGTCCCCCCGTTTCACCCGGCCCTTTCAGGGCGAACACCCCAAGCGTCGAACGCGTCAGCACCCATTTGAGCCGTACCCATGACGACCTCATCTTCCCGGATCGCCCACGTTCACGCCCGTCAGGTCCTCGACAGCCGCGGCAACCCCACCGTTGAGGTCGACGTGCGGCTCGAGTCGGGCGTTCTCGGGCGTGCGGCGGTCCCGTCGGGGGCATCAACCGGCGAGCACGAGGCGTGCGAGCTGCGCGACGGCGACAAGTCTCGCTACGGCGGCAAGGCCGTCACCAAGGCCGTCGACAACGTCAACACCGTCATCGCCCCCATGCTCATCGGCCGCGACGCCCGCCAGCAGGAGGCCATCGACCAGTTCATGATCGACGCCGACGGCACGCCCACTAAGTCGAAGCTCGGCGCCAACGGCATCCTCGGCGTCTCCATGGCAACCGCCAAGGCCGCCGCCGCCGAAGCGGTCCTTCCGCTTTACCGCTACCTCGGCGGCGCATCCGCCCGCACGCTCC
>DASPMT010000036.1:0-4935 GCA_035626935.1 Phycisphaerales bacterium
CGACCCGGAGCGCCCGTCCAACCCGGCGCGGTTTGTCATCCGCGTCGCGATCGGCGGCACGTTCACGACGCGCAGGCACGTCGAGCTCGCATGGGAACTGCTGCGGTCGACGCCGCTATAACGAACGATCCCGCCGCCGCCTTCGGTGTACGCTTGCGACATGCTCCGCTTGATCGCCGCCGCGGCTCTTTCTCTGTCCGTCTTGATGTCGGGCGGGTGCGCATCGAGCGAGCCTTCCGCCCTCGCCGGTGCTCACATCCCGGCCGACCGCTACGCCGCGACGTTCCAGGCGGCGCGCGACGTCATGCTCGACTACCGCTACACCGCCGATCGTGTCGACGCGCCGCAGGGAGTGCTCACCTCGCTCCCCCGCAGTGAACCCGGGCTCGCCAAGATCTGGGAGGCAAGGTCCGGCGCTCGCGCCGCGTGGGACGACCTGCTCAACTACCGCCAGCGCACCGTGCAGGTGACCTTCGTCACCGCCGCGGCGGCCGACCGGCAGCCCGACAGCTCCATCATCCCCCCAACCGATCCTGACCGCGACCTGGCGGCTCAGCCCCGCGATACCACGATGCTGGTGCGCGTCTTGGTGGAGCAGTACGAGCGCCCCGACCGCCGCATCAGCCTCGACTCGGTGCGGGTCACCCGTCAAGCCGTCAGCGCTACATCACCCGAGGATGCCTCACGTGGGCCCTACCTGGTGACGCAACACGACGACAACGTGCTCGCCGCCGACCTTCTCCGTGCCATCCTTGATCGCAGCCGCAGCGGCAGGCCGGCCGAACCGCCGGCGCCGACAGCGCCGCAGCCCTCGCCCTGAAGCCCGCTTACAACCGCGTGCGTTTGCCCGCCCCTGCCGAGCGGCTGGGAACGACCACCGCCGCATCACCCGTCCGCACGGTGGCGCGGGGCCCGATGTGGCCCAGCGCCCTCGACACCAGCTCGCCGCGGTTGGAGGCCCCGAGCTTCCGGTGCAGGCTCTTGACGTGGTCGTGCACGGTGTACACGCTGCGACCGAGGGCGGCCGCAATATCCGGCACCTTCTCGCCCGCCAGCAGGTGCCACAGCACCTCCTCCTCGCGCGGCGTCAGCCACTGCGTACGGTCGGAGGTGACGAACGCGGCCGCCACCTTGCTCGCCAGCAGCGGGAGCACCGCCTCCAGCACGGCCGAAGCCATCGACGCGTCGTGAGCGCTCTGCTCAGGATCAGCCGCGGCAGGACAAGCGATCTCCACCAGCACCACGCGCGACTCGCGCGCACCGGGCACCGCGACAACGCCGGCGACAATCTCGCCGACATCTCCTGCGCCGCGCGACCAACGCTTCCAGACCGGGCTCTCCGCCCGGCGCAGCCCCGCAAGACCGGCGGTCGTGGTCGCCAGCGTCTGCTGCGTAATCGGACCGAGCGACCAGCCGACCCATTCGCCCAGCCGGAAGCTGCGGCGCAGCTCATCCAGCCCGTCGGGCACGGAATTGTCCGACTCGACCTCCGCCTCGATCACACCGCCGCCAATACCGGGGTGGCCTTCCGACGGCCAGCGGTCGTCGCTCCTCCCTGCCCCGGCCAGCTCAAACTGAATGAGAAACCCGCGCGCATCCAGGCTGGCGATCACAACGCTCGCGCTGGCCCGCCCAAGCACGCGCGCCAGCAACCCGGCCGCGCGATCGGCCCAGTCGGTCGTGGCGACGCCCGGGAGACGCCCGATCGTCTCGGTGATACATGAAGTGAGGATTGCGACCCTTTTCATCTCGTTCTCATGCAGGGCGTCTAACCTCGGGACGGGGGCTTATGCAAACGCGACGGGGGGTGCAGACCGACGCTGGGTCAATCGCCACCGCGTTTGCAGAGGGGCGCATACCGCCCAAAGCGGGTGCTCCACCGCCAGGAGTATACAGAAAGCTGTTCGTATGCCAAGGCTGTTCTCAGCACGAGAATTCGCGGACTCCCCACCCTCCCGATGCCGATAACCACCCCGGCCACCCGATAGGATTCCTCCACGCCGCTGAGTCGGCGGGGGTTCGGCCATTGGAGGGCCGCGACGCCATGTGGTTGAAACGCGCAAAAGTTGCACACGCGACCCTATTCGCAGGCACCCTGTTTGGGGTGGCCGCACTCACGGGGTGCAACTTGAACGCTTCTGCCTCAGGTGAAACACCTGTTACCGCCCGGCTGGCCGGCGCCGGTGCGGCAGGCGCCGTCGACCAACTCGACTTCTTCGATGCGCTTGAGCGCCGCTCCAACGTCACCTGGGACGAGCTGCTTGCCGGCGTTCTCCTCGCTGCAGGGCGCCGCGCCGACGGGTCCTTCGCGGACCGGCTCAGCGCGGCCCGGCGCGCCGCCATCGTCGGGGCGCAGCCGCCGACCGATCCGCACGCGCTGGCAACACCCGGGGACCTTGCGAAGGTGATGCTGCGCGCCCAAGGCGTTCAACTCCGCGAGACGATCTCCAACGAAGAGGCGCTTGCGATTGCCGCGCGTCGTTCTTTGGTTCCTTCGACGGTCAGCACTGCCGATCCGCTTACTGGCGCCGTCGCGGTGAGCGCACTCTCCGCCGCGGGAAGGCCCGTCGCGCCCTCCCGTCGCACAACCCAGGTCAACAACCGCGCCACCACGCCGTCAGCCGGCGGGAGCAACCCATGAACCGAGCTACCGCCCCACTGATCGCCGCACTGGCCGGCATTTCGCTTTCGGCATCCGCGCTCGCGCAGCAGGCGCAAGCCCCGGCAGACCCGAAGAAGCCGCTCCCGCCGGGCGCGGCGCCCGGAGCCGTCGCGAAGCCGAAGGGGCCGGTGAAGCCGGCCATCGTCGACCTGCAGGACGCCGCCAGGCAGCCGCGCAAGCGCACGCCGAGACTGGCCACCGCGCCCGCGGCAAAGCCGCAGCCGGCGGTCGCACCGACAAACCCTGTCTCCACCCCAGCGAAGCCTGCGGCGGCGCTTGTTGAGCCTCTGACGCCGATCGTTCCACCGGTAGCGCCTAAACCCCCTTTGCCTGCGGTCGAGCAGCCGGCGGTAGCGGCACCGACCATTCCAGACCCGTCGGCTCCCAATGCGGCCGCGGCACCGTCCTCCGTCGAGCCCGGTGCCGCTACGCCGCCATCATCTGCCGTTGTCCTTGCACCGGCTCAGGAACCGCGCACCGAACCGGCGTCATCCGCGGAGCCCGTGCCCACTGCGGGACCGCACGTGTCGATCATCCCTGCACCCACAGCCCCGGCGGAGCCTGGAATAGCGCCCGCCACACCGCCGGCGTACGTCGGAACGACGGTCGACATCGAGTCTGTTGCCGTCAAGCCCGCCAAGGGTGAACTGCGGCGCTCCCCCATCGACCTCGGTGCGCAAGAGCCCGTCCGCAGCGCGCGGCAGCCTGTTCCGGCGCCCTCCGCCGATCAAACCGTTGCCGCCCCTACGCCTGCTGAGCCTCCGGCCAAATGGATCCCCGTTCAACACCAGCCGGACCCCGCCGTGAGCGGCTCACCGCTTGCGAGCGCGCCGGTGCAGTCGTCACTCTCACCGTCGCTTGTCGAGAAGTGGGCAAACGAGCGCGTCGCGCCCGCGGCCCCCGTGACTCCGGCGAAGACTCCGGAGGCCGCTCAGCCCGCAAAGCCGAGCGCGGCCGTCACTGAACCCGACGCGCCGGAAGTCGAGCCGGTCCTCGTGGCGCCGCCGTCGGTTGTCGAAAAGCAGCCCGAGCCGATCGCGGCGGTGCCTACCGCCCTGCTTAAGCCGAACAGCCGTGCCGACGTGAAGCCACCGATTGAGTCGGCGCCTGCAACAGCGCCCAACAGCAGTACTCCTGAACCCGACTCGATGACGTCCAAGCCGACGACCGAGCCCGGTACCTCACGCCCTGCCGACGTTCGACCCGCCGCCGAGCCCCTTCCTCCGGCACCGAGTGTTCCACCGGTGGCGAGCAGGCCGGACGCCACCAGGTCCGTCGAACCTGCAGCACCGGCGGGACTGAACGTTGGCGGTCCGAAGGTCCAGGTAACGGGCCCTGATGTTCCGCCGGTCGACGTATCGAAGGTCAAGCTCCCGGGCGCGCGGGCGGCCGGCACTCCAACCGCCGAACCTCCGGCCACGATCGAGTCCCCGCCAACTAAGCCCGCGGCGCCGGTTGTTGAGCCAGTGGCCGACGCGATCCCCACTCCGACCGCCCCTGCGCCAAGCACCGCTCCCACCGTCGCGGCCAGCGTGAAGACCGGTTCACCCGAGCCGGTTTCACTCAAGGTGCTCACCCTCACCGGCACCCCGGGAATGGTGCAGTGGCAGGTCGATGGCGGCACGCAGTGGCTGATCCCCGAGATCGACGAGACCACCAAAGCCCGGTTTGTGGTGCGCACAGGACCCGACGCGGGCGTCGAGGTGCTCGCCGACGACTCGACCCGCGTCCGCATGGGACGGTTCAGCCGCGCCGAGTTGCGGACGGTTGAAACGACCGACGACGCGGGCACCGGCAAGCGCCTCAACGTTTCTCTTCTCCGAGGCGTGCTTTACGTGGTTCCCGGGAAGGGGAAGGTGATCACCGTGCAGACCCCGCAGCGGACGGTCATTGTGAAGGAACCGATGCAGGTGACGCACGACAACGGCGGCACGCGGTCGGTTTCGTTCAGCGAGCAACCCAATCCGGGGACAACCGCGACAGCGCCAAGCGCAAATCCCTGACACGCTCCTGTTCTCAGCGATGAAATCCGCGGGCCCGGGTCATTCCCGGGCCTGTTTCTTTTCTGAGCCAGTGGCCGACACCGCCTGTCTGTGGCAGACTCCACCAGCCGGTACGGGTATGGGTGCCCGACCGGCGGGAAGGCAGGGCCCGTGCCGATCTCGGACCGAAAAACCCGACGCACGCCGGTCATCGTCACTGCACCGCTCGGTGATGTACCGTCACTCCTTGATGAGAAGCACTTGGTCCTCTGGTCGCGGGACCTGCATCGG
>DASPMT010000037.1:0-13061 GCA_035626935.1 Phycisphaerales bacterium
GGCGGCGCGGCCGATGGTCTGGATCAGGCTCGTGGGCGAGCGGAGGAACCCCTCTTTGTCGGCATCGACGATGCAGACGAGGTTGACCTCCGGCAGGTCGAGCCCTTCCCGCAGCAGGTTGACGCCGACCAGCACGTCGAAGGCACCCTTCCGCAGGTCGGTGAGGATCTCCAATCGCTCGAGCGTCTCGATCTCGCTGTGGAGGTAGCGGACGCTCAGCTTCTGCTCGTGGAGGTAGAGCGTAAGGTCCTCGCACAGCCGCTTGGTGAGGGCCGTCACCAGCACGCGCCCGCCCTTCTCGACCGCGGATTTGCACTGGGCGATGAGGTCGGGCACCTGGCCCTGCGCGGGCTTGAGCTCGATGACAGGGTCGAGCAGGCCGGTGGGGCGGATGACCTGCTCGGCGACCTCGCCCCCCACCTTCTCGAGCTCGTACGGAGCGGGCGTGGCGCTGACGTAGACCACCTGCGGCACGACCTGTTCGAACTCCTCGAACTTCAGCGGGCGGTTGTCCATCGCGCTGGGGAGGCGGAAGCCGTGCTCGACCAGGACCTTCTTGCGGGCCTGGTCGCCGTTGTACATCGCGCGCACCTGCGGCACCGTCACGTGGCTCTCGTCGATGATCAGGAGCCAGTCGTGCTCCGGACGCCGCTGCAGCTTGTAGAGGTGGCGGTCGTCGTACGTGCCGGTGCGTTCCTCGGCGCTCGCGGGTTGCGGGGCGTAATCGAAATAGTCCATCAGCGTCCACGGCTTGCTCCCGGGAGCGCGGCCGTCGAGGTGGCGGGAGTAGTTCTCGACGCCCTGGCAGACGCCCGTTTCCTCCAGCATCTCCAGGTCGTACTTGGTTCGGGCCAGCAGCCGCTGCGCCTCCAGCAGCTTTCCCTCGTGACGCAGCTCCGGGACACGCTTGTCGAGCTCGTCGCGGATCCCCTGCAGCGCCGCCTGCATGCGGTCCTCGGGCATGACGTAGTGCTTGGCGGGGAAGATGAAGACCCGCTCCTCCTCGGCCAGCAGCTCACCGCTGGTTGGGTTGATGAGGCTGACGCTCTCGACGGTGTCGTTGAACCCGCCGCCGAGCTCGACGCGAATGGCGTACTGCTCGTAGGCCGGGAAGATGTCCACTACGTCGCCGCGGGCGCGGAACATGCCGCGCTGGAACTCGATGTCGGCCCGGCCGTAGAGCATGGCGTCCAGCGCGAGGAACAGCCGGCGGCGGTCGATCTGCATCCCCTTATAGAGCGTCATCACCTTCGCGCCGTACGCCTCGGGCGAGCCGAGGCCAAAGATGCACGAGACACTGGCGACGACGATCGTGTCGCGCCGCGAGAGGATGTTGCTGGTGGCGGCGAGCCGGAGCTTGTCCAGGTCGTCGTTGCGCGACGAGTCTTTCTCGATGTAGATGTCCCGGGCGGGGATGTACGCCTCGGGCTGATAGTAGTCGTAGTAGCTGACGAAGTAGCTCACCGCGTTGTTGGGGAAAAGCTCTTTCATCTCCTCGTAGAGCTGGGCGGCGAGGGTCTTGTTGTGGCTGAGGATGAGGGTGGGCTTCTGCGTCCGCTCGATGACGTTGGCCATCGTGAACGTCTTGCCGGTGCCGGTGGCGCCGAGGAGGACGCTCGCCCGTTCGCCCGCGTCGATGCGCTTCACCAGCGCGTCGATCGCCTGAGGCTGATCGCCCATGGGTTTGAACGGAGTAACCAGCTTGAAAGGGCGGTTGGTGGGGAGCATTTGAGGGAGGGATCCACCGGGGCGATGGGTCGCCACGGGGCAAAAGGTCAACGGCGACGTGGGGTTGGCGGCGGGAGGGGAGATCGTACGGGTGGCGACAGGAGGCTGTTCGCGCCGGGCGCATTCAGTGGATCGGCTTAGAACGGCATCACGCGAGGGCTCACCCGGCTTGAGGCCAACTCCGTGTCGAGAGTCTTACAAGCCCGCAGCCGCCCGCACCCGTAGGAAGCCGTCAAGAAACTTGCGCTGCTGCCCGCTCGCCGGGAAGGGCAGGCGCTCGTCGATGACCGGCAGCCCGGCCGCGCGGAGGGGCTCGAATGCCACGTCGTGCACAACCGATTTGACGAGCGCGATGCGAGTGGGCCTCAGCGCGCGGCACCGGTCCACGAGCCCCGGCACGAGCGGTCCGAGCACCCCGGCCGACGGCTGCTCGACGTTCTCCTCGTGCAGGTCGATCATGAAGACGCCGGCGTCACGGAGTTCGCCGAGGTTCGCGGTCTTCGCCCCGCGCGTCGGCTTTTTCCCGGTTACGCCCTCGTAGGTGTAGCGGAAGAGCCAGTCGTGCCTGTCAACATCCTCGAAGTAGAAGTAACGGGTCACCTCGCACGGCGGCGCTTCGGCGACCAGCAGCAGCCGGATGGTTCCGGGGCGGTAGCGCGAGGCGGCAGCGCGGCGGGCGGCGAGCGATGATGACTGGACTGCGGGTGTCACAGCCCAATATAGAGTCGGCGGGGCGTAAACGGGAAAGGCCCCGCTCAGCGCGGGGCCGCCCTGCATCAGAGGGTTGATCAGCGTCCAGGAAGCGTGTCAGACGCACCCGGCGAAGAAACGGTCGATAAAGACGACAAAGTCGTTGTTGTTCCACATGCCGTCGGCGCCGGGGAGGCCGCCGGTCGTGCCTAGATCGGCGGCAAGGGCGCTGGAAAAGAACAGGTCGATGAAGGCGACGAAGTCGTTGTTGTCCAGAATGCCGTCGGCGCCCTGCACGCCGCCGGTGGAGCCGACGTCGGCGGGCCCGCACGGCTCGGCCGGGAGGTTGGTGCGGAACTCCACGCCGACCGATCCGCCCAGGACGCCCTCGGTGGTCACGTACCAACCCGTCGTCGCGAAGGCGGCGTTGAACTGCGGCACCGCGAGGTAGTGAAGGCCGGCGGCGAGTTGGCCGTTGCTGCCGTTGCGCGGCTTCGGCCCGCCGTCAGCCGTCACCGGCGTGCGCACCGGCGAAGTATCGCCGAACGTCAGCATGCTGCGGGCGAAGGAGCCGCCGTCATCGTCGTGCGCGACGCGGACGCCGGCGGGGGTGTACAAGCCGAGCTCGTGGTCGACGATCGGGCTGCCGGCCGGGATCTGCGTGTGGATGTCCAGCCAGTAGCCGGTGTCGTTGCTGCACGCGTGCTCGGTCGTGAACGTGAACCACTGAACCTCGTGGGCGAGCGTGAAGAACGTCTCGCTCGTGACCGCAGTCGATTCGGCCGGACCGAGCGCGGGGATGCCGCGGATGGTGCCGAGGTCGGTAGCCGCCGGGGCCTCGCCGGTGAGGGGCTGGAGGCCCAACCAGACCACCGCCGTGCGCGTGCCGGGTGCGACCTGCCCGCCGCTGAGGCTGACGCTGTACGACCACGGGCGGGTTGGACCGGTGAGCACGGGGACAGGGGCATCGGCGGTGAGGTCGAAGCCGCTGCTGCTGGGGACGTACTCGCCGTAGGGGTCGACCGTCCAGGTCACGTCGCCGGTACCGTCGGCGCGGGGCGCCGTGAACGTGAACCGGAGGTAGTGCAGCGGTGAGCGGGAGTCGCTGAGGTTCCAGCCGCTCATCGCCGAGCCGTACCCCTTGAGGCGGTAGCTGCTGACGACGCGGTCGGTGGGAAAGGTGAAGGCGCCCGGCGAGGCGGAGCCCTTGTCTACCCAGTGGGCGCCGAGCCGAACATCCGGACCGTCGGCCGTTGGCGGCATCGTGGCTGTGAGCGGCGTTGCGTCGCCGCCTGCGTCATCGTGCAGGGTGATGCTTAGGTTGCTCCAGACCGCGTCAGGGCCCGCGGCGTTGTCGGCGTAGAGCTCGAAGAACCGCAGCGTACAGACCGCGCCGGTGGTGATGTCCCACGGCAGCGCGGTGAACGCGCCCGCCGGTACAGCCATGGTGCCGCTGAACGCGCCGCTCCCGAACGGCTTCATCACGATCTTGTTGCCGCTGGGCGTGGTGAGCTCGATGCACGCCTCGGCCGCGTACGTGCTGGCGTGCGACGACGTGAGGTTGCCGGAGATGGTCAGGTACTGCCAGCCTGTGTTGGCCGGTAGAGGAGGCGTGTTGATGACCGCGTTTGCGGCGCTGCCCAGCAGACCGCGGCTGTTGACGGAGCCGGGGATGTTCACCCAGGAGATGGGGGCGGCGGTGGCGGCCGCGGCCAGGAGCGAGGCGGCGACGACGGTGATGGGTGCGGTGCGGGCGCGCATGGGCGTTCTCTCGTGGGTCGTGAATGGGGTTGACCGGCATCATGCGACGAACGTCGATCGTGTGGCTAACCCCCGGACGCGGCACTCCACGCCAATGCAAAGCCCCGCGCACTGGCCGCGGGGGGGGGGGCTTGATTTCGGTTTGTTGATTGGAGATGGCGCCGCTACTTCGAGTCCGCGCATCCGTCGTTGCACAACGCCGAATAGGTATCCGCAGGCACGAGGCCGAGCCATGGATCGGACTTCGGCGTCAGGAACAGCTCGCTGTAGATGCGCGCGTTGAGCGTCTCCACATCCACGGCCTTCCCCGCTTCGCGCAGCCAGGCGAGCGCCTGCCGGCGGAACTGGTAGTTGTTGCGCACCGTGTCTTCGGCCATGGCGCGCTGGAACCTGTCGACGGTGCGCATCAGGGCTGCCGGGTCGCCGTACGCGGCAGGGTTCTGGGTGCGGATCAGCCTGACGCTCCGCTCGTCAAGGTGTGTTGCCGGGCGCGACGCGTAGAGCGAGGCGAGCTTCTCCCACACCGTGTCGTCCGCGGACGCGACCGCCTTGCGCAGCACCTCCGCCGCCGACGGTGAGATCGCGCGCAGCACCGGCCGCTCGACCAGGCACTTGCCCATCGCGCGGGGCGCGGCAGCGCCGGCGTCGGGCGCGGCAAGGACCGCTGGTTGAACGGACTTCTCCTGAGCCGCCGGCGCAGTCGCCGCCAGGATCGGCGCTTCTACTACGGTCTTGCCAACGGCGGCGCGGCCCGCTTCCCGGCCCCCGGGGGCTTCCCTGGGGGCAATCGCCTGCACCGGCTTCAGCTCGACGCGGCGTTTGGTGAATCCGATGTTGGTCGCTTCCTCAGCGCTCGGCGGCGTTGCGGGCGTTACCTTCGGGTCGTCCATCACGCTCAGGCTGATGATCGGACTGTCGGCATCCGCGAGCTTCAAATCGGACGCGTCGCGTGCCCATGCCAGCGCCAGCTCGCTCTCGGCGAAGTCCAGGTGCGCCCGGCGGGCGTCATCGGTTCCCTTGGCCGCGGCGTCGGCGGCGCTGGCCAGGATCGACCCGAACGTTGCCGGGTCGAACAGGCCCGGCAGCACATCCACGACGCTCCCCTTCGCGTCGAGCACGTAGTGCGCGCTGTTGCCGGTGATGGTCCGCTTGAGCACGCGCCCGTCGCCGTAGTCGATCGTCACCACCGGCACCGGCCGCTCGCTCTCCCACACCAGCACGAACTTCTCGCGCAGGGTCTTCGACAGCTCCGCGTTGGCGTACAGAGCAGTGCGGAAGAAGCGGCTGTTGGCGCACGAGTACTCGTCGGTCAGCTTTCCCAGCATCCGCAAGTAGAGGATCGGCTTCCCCTCGCTCGCCGCCCGCGACTTCGCCGAGGCCAGGTCGGTGTGCCAGTAGAGCCGCGACCACACCGCGTCGCGCTGGCCGGCGGCCGTGTCCAGCACGCGGTGCATCGCCGGGTCGGGGTGATGGTCGTAGCGGCGCAACATCGCCGCGAACGCCTCGGGTGTGCGGCCGGCCTTCCTGATGATCTCGAGCTGCAGTTCGGGCGTGTAATCCTCAGGCGGACAGGCCGCGCCTGTGGCGCAGAAGATAAGGCCAGCGGCCAGGACCAGGGCGTACGGCGTGCGTCGCATCAGCATCGACATCGGGTGCTCCTTTGAGGAGAAAGGTTCCATTCCCTTCGGTGGAGAGAGCGGTCTCTCACGGTTTGGACGGAGGCTGCTCCTGCCGGGTTCGCACGAATCGATGCTGGCGGCTCACTTTGACGTCCGTCGAACATGTCTTGCCTGTCGCATACCCCGCGCAGCCGGCACCCTCTTGCAGCGCCCGCCATCGTGACCGCAGAGGGCGCAAGGCGGTTTCCGTGATGCCGTGTGGGCGTGGGCGTCTCTTCACGCACCGGCCCCCGCTGTACCCCACGGAACCAGTCCATCGCTGAGGTCCCGCGCCGCCCAGTCCCTCCCACACACCGGGCAAAGGGCTTCGCCGCCAGCCCCGGCGTGGTTGTAGCCGAAGCGAAGGCGCTGCGTCCCCTGCTTTCTCCGCGTCTTCGCGTTCCGCCTTGGCGCTTGAGCTTGCGCTAAAGGCACTTATGCCGGTTCGCACTCGTTGATGGCGTCGATGAGCTGGCGGATGCGGCCGTAGTGGTACCGCGTGTGGGTGAAGACCAGGCGCGGCAGGTCCTTGTGGTCGGTCTCGGCGTCGAAAGCGCCGCGGAGGATGATCTTTCCGCCCGTGGTGCCGCCGTTCTCGGGCTTCTTGATCAGCGAGCCGAACTTCTCGCTGAGGCGGTCGATGTCGCGCTGGTGAAGGGGGCGCTTGACGCGGATCACCAGGTCGTCTTTGACGTAGCGGGCGCTGTGGTAGAGCCGGTAGAAGCGGAGGATGTGATCCACCGCCTCCTGCGGCGTCTGGCAGAGCTTGAACAGCGAGAGGTCTTCTTCGCTGATCCAGCCGCGGGTGAGCAGGCCCTGCTTGACGAAGGTGATGAACTGCTCCCAGTAGGTTTCGCCCTTGCCCTGCACGAGCACGACGGGGAGCATCGCGGCCTTGCCGGTCTGGATGAGCGTGAGGGACTCGAACGCCTCGTCCATCGTTCCGAAGCCGCCGGGGAAGAGGGCGACCGCCTCCGCCTGGCTGATGAACATGAGCTTGCGGGTGAAGAAGTAGCGGAAGGTGATGAGCTTGCTGTCGCCGGCGATGACGGCGTTGGCGGTGGTCTCAAAGGGAAGGCGGATGGCGACGCCGAAGGACTTCTCTTTGCCGGGCCCCTCATGGCCGGCTTCCATGATGCCGCCGCCCGCGCCGGTGATGCTCATCCACCCCGCTTCGGCCATGAGCCGGCCGAACTCGACGGCGGCGGCGTAGTCGGGGTGCGTCTTGGGTGTGCGGGCGGAGCCGAAGATGGTCACCTTGTGCGGCTCGGCGTACTGGCCGAAGACGCGGTAGGCGTAGCGGAGCTCTTTGACCGCTGCGGTGATGAGCTTGATCTCGCCGGTGTCGCGGCCGTCGGGGACGAGCTTGAGCGCGTTGACGATGAGATCCTTGACAAGCCGTCCCTGCATGGACTCGGGCGTGGTGCCGGGGGCGACCTCGCCGATGAGGGCGTCGATGCGGGAGAGGATGTCGGGCGCATCGGCCCGCTTGACGGCGCGGTCTTCGGGGGGCGGCGGCGTGCCGGTGACGGTCTGGGGCCAGACTCCTCCGCCGCCCACAGCGCCGGGGGCTCCTGAACCGGCGCCCGCCCCACTGTTCCCGTTGCCGAGAACCTTGGCCGCCGCAGAGCCGGGCACGAGCGGCACGGCGGGCGGCGCCGCCGAGCCGGGGGGCGTGTTGATCACCGCGTCGGCGATCTGGGGATCGAGCTCGGGTCGGTTGGGTTCGGTGGTCATGGTGGCTGCGTAGATGTGAAGTCAGACGCAGCGAGTTTAGGGCCCGGGACGCAGCGGACAGGTGAAAGACTGCCCGGGCGCCGAATCAGTCCGCTTGGGTCGGCCGACCGCCCGGCGCGTCAGCGCACGGCGTTCTCGACCGCGGCGCCCGCCGAGACGCCCAGTGTCCGCTGGCGGTCGCGCTCCAAACGGTCGAGGTCGGTCTTAAGCGCTTCGGTGAGCGGGTGAGGACCGCCCCCGAACGCCGCGCGGACGGCGCTGAGGTTCTCGATGTGGAGCTCGGGCTTGTCGGGCGTGCCGCGGATGCGGGCGGTGAAGAGCTCGTCACGGAAGGCGTCGAGGATGTCAGTGAGCAGCGGGACGCGGGCGCGGCCGCGGGCGGCCATGCGGAGATCGAGCCGGCGGGTGTCGATGTCCATCGAGCCCGCCCCGAGCAGGGCGAGCGAATCGGAGAGTATGGCGGCGCGGTCGAAGACCAGGCGGCTCCCCTCAAGGTGAAGGTCGGCGTGGGCGAAGTCGAAGGGTGAAGAAACAGGGAGCTGCAGCGCCGCCAGCGAGACGAGCGTTGTGAGGCCGGGGACGTCGAGCACCGCGGTGCCCCCGGCGATGCGGACCTCGCCGCGCCCGGTGCGCGAGGACGGATCGCCTGTAGTGCCGCGGATGGCGAGCTGCGCCTCGATCAGCCCGCGGGAACCGTCGGAAAGCGGCTCCTCATCCGGGATGTCGAGCGCCGCGGGTGGGCGCGGGCCCTCGACGGTGGCCCGCGTGCGCTGCAGGTCGTGGAGGACGTCGGCGAATCGGACGCCTGCGAGTTGGACGGCGGCGTTGTACCGCGTGGAAGGGGGGGTGGTCGGCGCAGCATTCCCCGGCGTGCCCGGCCAGCGCGGCGGCAGCGGAGAAGACGCGTCGGCGCTGAGTGACAGACGCCCGCCGTACGCCTGGCCCATCAGCGTCGGAAGGCGGATGCTCCGGACGGCCAAGAGGGCCGAGCCGCCGCCGGTGCTGGTGGCGATCTCGGCCGTCTCGACAGCGCCCGCCGCGTGCGTGATGCGGATGCCGGCGATGCGCATCACACCCTCGCTCAGGGTGACACCGACGCGGCCGGGCGCCTGGGACTCACGGGCGGCGATGAACGCAAGGCGCCCGCGAGCATCGTCGATCGTGATGCCGGGGTCCGCGAAGAGCCCGGCGAACGTCGCGTCGCCGTCGACGCGGTACAGCGTCGGAGCGGACTCCTCGCCGGTCGACCACACACGGACCGTCACGTCGGGCGCGTCGATCGCGTTGAGCACCTCGAGCTTCACGCCCTCAAATCCTTCCTGGATGCTGCGCGGCAGCAGCGCACGGAGTGTCGGCGGCAGGCCCGACGACTCAAACGCGAGCACGCCTTCGGCGCTCCAGGGAGTCGGCTTCGATGACGAAGGGGTTTCCGTCGCCCCGCCACCGGGGCCGCCCGTCCATGCGCCGTTGAACCGCGCCGACCACCCGTCGTCGACAACGGTCAACTGATCGAAGAGGCCGCCGCCCTTTTCAACGGTGACCTCACCGCTGATCAGCGGAAGCAGCAGGCGCTGCGCCGGGCCGTCGGCATCTTCCGGGAGCGTGACCGCCAGCCAGCGCGGACGCACGGCGACCCACGGCTCCCACTTCGACGCGGCGGTTTCCCCGGGCGGGAGCGCGAGCCGCACTTCACCATCGAGCACGCCCTCGGGGCGGTAGCGTTCTACCTGACCCGCGACCGCCGCGCCTCCGAACCGGCCGGCGAGCTGACGGGAGACGGGGCTTTCCAACCTCAGACCACGGAGCGTCACATCGACCGGCTCGTGCACCAGGAGCGGCGTCGCCGCCCGGTCGACGGTTGCTTCCTGTGGCGGTGAGACCACCCCCGTGGCGGTGATCGTGCCGACATCCTCGCCGTCCAGCCGGAGCTGCGCCGAAAGATCCTGCAGCGAGACGCGGGGCGGCGCGGCCACGGCCGATGATCCCTCCGGCAGAACGGTGACGGCGATGCCCACCGCACCCGATTCCTGGATAATCTCGATGCGCTGGCCCGCGAGTGTGAGCTGCAGGTTGCGGCCGCCGGTGACGGTCGCGTCGACGGAGGTCGTCGGGCCGGCCGCAGCGTTGCTGGCATCACGCCGCTGGTTCACTTCGAACATGAGGTCGGCACGTCCGGCAGGATCGTGCCTGCTGCGCAAGTCGGCCACGGTATCGGCGGTGCCGGGGATGATGGGCCGCAGCAGGTCCTCGACCGCGAGCGACACGTCCAGGTCACGGGCGGCGATGCTCAGCGTGGAGTCGGCGGGCGCGACGGCGCCGGGCTCCGGCGCAAACGACCATTGGCCGTCGATGCGGAAGGTCGCCGCGATCGGCGGGCCCGCGAGGTCGCTCGCGGCCGCTGCGGGAAGCAGCCGACCCTCGAGCGCGTCGACCGACAGCTCGCCCGGGCTCACTCGCACCGCGCCGATGAGCCCCTCCATCGCGACCGCGGTGCGCTGCGGGCCGTCGTGGTCAGGCCGGGCGCTGACGCCCTCGAAGACCACGGCGGCCGAGGCGCGCGGGTCGTCGCCGGGTTTCTCGCCCGGCACCACGGTGATGTCGGCGTCTACCGGTCCTTGAAGGTGAAGCGTCGACAGGAATCTCTTGATCGAGAAGGTCTCCGCTGCGCCCTCGACCGGCGCGCGGGGCTCTACGGACCCGGCAGAGCCGATCTGGTCGGGGATCGCGTTGATCAGCAGCGGCTCGATCGGGAAGTCCTCGGTGCGGAGGCGGATGGTGGGCCGGTAGTCCCACTGGTCGCGCCCCTGCGCATCCTTTCCCTTCTTGACGATGTCGATCCGCGCATCGAGGTCGGCCGTGCCGCCGTACACGCCGGTGAGTCCCTCGCCGCGCACGAGCACGAAGTCGTCACCGATGCGGACCGAGACGTCGCGCCCGCTGAGCGGATACGGGAAGACCTCCGGGAGCGCGTGGACATCCTTGAACCGGACAGCGATGTCCTGATGGACCGGTTGTTCCTTGCCGAAGCCGCTGGTGACATGGACCTGGATCGAGTCGATCATGCCCGCAAAGGCTTCGAAGGAGGGCGGGCCAACCGGCGCCGGCGGTGGCTTGTCGTGGGGCGCCGAGGGAGGGGGGGCAGGGGGGGGGGCGAGCAGGCCCTTGCCGACCAGTTCGTCAAACCGCCTCTGGCTGAAAACGGCGTCGACGATCGGGGCGCCCTTGCTCGCCAGCAGCGCCGCTTTGAGGGCGTCGTCGATCGGCGCGTCAGTCACGGTAACGCGGATGTCATAGCGCGAGTCGGCAGTCGGCGGGTCGATCGTCCCTTCCGCGAAGAACCTGGCCCCGGTCACGCCGCGCCCTTGGATGCCGATGATCTGTACCTTCTCGTCGTCAAACCGCACGGCGCCGGAGAGCCCGACCAAGTGGTAGGGGAACAACTCGTACGCGGCCGAGCCGTTTTCGAACACCAGCGTGCCGGAGATCGCCGTTTCCCCCGGGACGCCCGGCGACTCCGGCGGCTTGCGGTTGACCTCGATCCGCGCGTCGATGACGGCGGTCGGTCCGCTGAACTTCTCGAAGTTGCGCTGCACGACCTCGGGGGTGAACCAGAGAATGCGCGGGTCCTTTTCGAGCTCGAACTTCTCGGCGAGGATGACCGCGGAATAGGCGGCGTCGATGGACAGTGCGCGGGAGTCGAGGCGGACGCGGGCTGGGAGGTCCTCGAACAGGCCGCGGAGGTCGGCATGGAGCCCGACAGCGGGTCCCGCTGAGACGACTCGCAGCGTGCCGGCCACGCCTTCCATCCGCGGATTGCGCGACCCGGTGATGTCGGCCCGTCCTGAGGCGATCGGGGCGTTCAGCGAGACGTCTTCAAGGGTCAGCGTGGTGTCGAGGCCTGCCTCGGCGGAGTAGCGCAGGGTGGTCCCCGAGATCCGTCCGCGCAGGCGGAGCTTCTCCCAGAGCTGACGCGACGCGAAGGGGACGCGGTCTGGAGTCCACCGCGACAGGTCCAGCGCTGTCGTCTTTACCTCGCCGTGCACTGTCGCAAGGTCCACCTCGCCCACGGCGTCGAAGCCCATCAGCGGATCGTCCGGGTTGGCGGCGCGCAGGCGGATGAGGTACCGCTTTGTGCCGAAGACCGGGCTGATCCACCCGTCGGCCTTCAGCCGCACCAACTCGTCGAAGCCGCTCGGGTCCGCCGGCGCGGCGTCCTTGGGCGTTCCGTACTCCGCGATGACCACCTCGCCCCCCACGACGTCGATCCGCGGGACGCTCGAGATTGAAGACGCCCCCGACGACGCCGCGGAGAGATTTGCGATGTTGACCCGGTTGGTGGCGCGGTCAAGGGAGAGGTGCACGACAGGGCTGGTGACCCGTACCGACGTAGGTACGACGACGCCCGCGGCCCACGCCGACCAGTCGAGCACGACCTCGATGCGCTGCGCCTCGGCGATGCGCGCCGCCTCTCCACTCAGGCCGCTGGACGCGGGCGCTGTAAGCAGGGCGTCGGTCGCGACGAAGCGACCGTCCAGCTTGAGGGAGACCCACGATGCGTCGAACTCGGCCCCGGTCGCCTTCCGGACCGACCGGGCGACCACCCAGCGCGGGACCGGCCCCTGGGTAAGCACGACCGCGACCAGCGGCAGCAAAAGGAGCACAATGAAGACGGCCCGCACCGTGCGCCGGAATCGGCGGAAGAGCTTGCCCGGGCGCGTCCGGGCGGGCGCTGGACCCGCATCGGGCGGCGGGGTGGGCGGTGACGGCATCGACTGAGGTTAGGGGCTCTTCGGCGACGGACCGGCGGGCGGCTCGTCCTGCGGGGGCGGCGAAGTCTGCTCGATGTTCTGGATGCCGTCCTGTATCGTCGGCATCAGCGACTTCGTGCGGTCGATCACCGCCTTTGCCCGGTCGTCGCTTGGACGCGTCCGGGCCAGCCACTCCTGGATGCGGGCAAGCTCGGTGTAGACCTCCTTGTTCTTCTCGTTCTGCTGCGTCAGCTGAAAGTTCCGGTAGTTGATGATGCGGATGTAGTAGACGGTGGAGATGACACCGCCCGCGAACAGGAGCACCGCCAGGGCGCAGAGAGCGGCAACCGCTGGGCGACGCTTCATCCAGAGCCGGACAAGGCGGCCAGTGGACGGACGCTGCCACGGGATCGGGCGGGAGTGCAGCCACGCCTCCAGATCGTCGGCAAGTTCCGACGCCGAGGCGTACCGAGCCGCGGGCAGAGGGGCGAGCGCCCGGGCGCAGATCAAGTCGAGCGATCCATCGGCGTCGGGGCGCAGCTTTAGAATCGACGGGGGACGCATCGCCGCGCTCTTGGCCGCGTCGCCGTGGTTGCGGGCCACATCCGCGGGCGAGTCGCCGTTCGGGAACGCGCCCGTTACAAGGTAATAGAGAATCCCCCCCAGCGCGTAGACGTCCGACGGCGCCGAGAAGCACCCGGGCTCGGCCCGGAACTGCTCCGGAGAGATGAAGGCCATG
>DASPMT010000038.1:0-2355 GCA_035626935.1 Phycisphaerales bacterium
TGCTGACGACGATGACGATGGCGTTGGGGGCGTACATCTTGATGTTCTCGGCGACGATCTTGACGATGGTGGCGTTGACGTTGACCAGGTCGTCGCGGCTCATGCAGGGCTTGCGCGGCATGCCGGCGGTGACGACGACGACGTCGGAGCCCTCGATGTCGGCGTAGTCGAAGGTGCCGGTGATCTTCGCGTCGAACCGCTCGATGCTGCCGCAGCAGGCCAGGTCGAGCGCCTTGCCCTTGGGCATGTGCAGCTCGGGCTTCTCCTTGTTCTGGATGTCGAGCAGGACGACGTCGCCGAGTTCCTTCATGGCGATGGAGCGGGCGCATTCGCCGCCGATGTTGCCGGCGCCGATGACGGAGATTTTGGGACGACGCATGGTGTGTTCCTTTGCGGGCGGTTCGCCCGTGGGTGTCGAGGGGGCGATGGTAGAGGCGATGGAGTAAGGTGGCAACGGAGGCGGCCAAATGCCGCCGGCCGTGACAGAATCATCGCCGGCGCACGCTCATCGGAGGGCGTTCACCGCGGCCCGCGCATCGGCGATGAGCGACGCGATCTCGGGGTTCGGATCGTTCTCGAAGAGGCGGCCGAGCAGCTCGGCGTGCTGGGTGACAAGGTGCCCTGCCCGGTCGACCGCCGCGGGGCGGTCCGCCGGCGCGATCAGATGGAGCTCGGCGAGCGCGAAGGTCACTGCCTGAAGGTTGATGATGCTCGGCACGGCGGCGCGGAGGCGGTCTCCCTCGACGGTGGGGGGGAAGGCGATGGACGCTTTTGCGAAGGTGAGCCAGTGGGCCAGCAGCGCCGGCCAAGTGGTATTGGGGTCGGCGGCGCTGCTCACGTCGCCTCCGCCCATTGCAGGCCGTTGGGAAGGCGCATGGCCGAGCACTCAAGGTGCAGCACGCGCCGGCGGCCGCTGAGCATCGTTGAGCGTGGCGAGCTGTGCACGGAGAGCGGAGTCATCACCGCTGCGCCGCCGGCCGCGGTCACGGCTTCAACGAAATCACTGGAGGTGGCAAGGGCGGTGATCTGCTCGTCGGAGAGAAGGCCTTGGAGGTGCGAGCCGCGCAGCACGCGGAGGGCCCCCGCCTCGGCGGGGCACGGGTCAAGGTGAATGCGGATCGTAACGATCGATTGCAGAACGTCGAGGGGGGGCTGGCAGTGGTGCTCCCCATCCTTGATGGCCCACGGCCGGAAGCCGGCTACGTCAAGGCGCTGGGCGACCGCGATGGTCGGGTCCTGGTGCCAGGGCACCGCCCAGTTGGTCTCGGGCGACTTGTCGAAGAGGATCGAACGCACGACCCGGGCGCCGGGCCCTGCCAGTGATTCCATGAGCCCCGCGACGGCGGGCTCGGCCGCGATCGCGGCCAGGCGCGGCTCGCGCTCGAAGACGCGACGGACGCCGGGTCGGCGCGTGCCCGCCGCCCGGAGCAGCGGCTCGGCGAGCGCCGCGAGGTCCCGCGCCGTCGCCTCGTCAATGAGGCGATCGAGAACGATCACGCCGCTAAGCAAGAACGCACCGGGCAGCGTCTGGGTGAGCACGCTGGAGCGTACACCGTTCAGCCCGGGTCGGGGGGCGGGACCGTGTTGCGCATCGTTCCGTACAACAGTTGGGTCCAGTGGTCCGGCTCACCCGCGCCGGCCTGCGGCAGCGGCGTGCTGACCGTGTCGAGCCAGTCCCGGACCGTCCGGAGTGGCCCGGGGCAGAGCCCGTAGAGCCTCTGCCGTCCATCTTCCTGCACAGTGACGAGTCCGGCGCGCTCGAGAATCCTCAGGTGACGCGTGATCGTCGGCCACGCGTGCCTGAACCGATCAGCAATCAAACCCGCGGGCATTGCGCCGCCGCGCGCGTACAGCACAAGCAGGATGGCCCGGCGCGTCGGGTGGGCGAGCGCATCGACGGCGCGGTCGAGCTCCGTGCCGTCTGAAGTTGCTCCGGGTTGGCGCTTGGGCTTGGGAGCCATCTCAGGCGGTAACTGGGGTGGCTTGCCAGAACTCCATGTCGTCGCACAGGGCGCCCATGGGCTCCCAGATGGCCATGACGGCGGGGGACTGGTGGGCCGCGCGGGAGGAGTCTTTGCTCCTCCACGAAAAGTGCTCGACGAACGCGACGTTGCCGGCCTTGTCCTCGCAGCGGAAGAGTCGGGCTGGCTCCTGGGTAGAGAGGCCGTTGCTGTTGAGTGTCGCCCAGTGGCGCTTGAGATGAGCGAGGAATTCGTCGGCGCGGCCGGGTTTGACGCGGTAACGACAGATGACGGGGACGGCGGTGTCTGGCATCGTGGTTCTCCTGGGCGAGGGCGGCCTCGCGGGCAATAATTAGCGTAATAGCTAAATAAAATCAAGTGCCGGCTCGGTCGG
>DASPMT010000039.1:0-5437 GCA_035626935.1 Phycisphaerales bacterium
CAGGCTCGCCACCGAGCTGATCGCCAAGCTCAACAACCGCACCGCCACCGTCGGCGTCATGGGCTTGGGTTACGTCGGCCTCCCCCTGCTCGCCTGCTTCCACGACGCGGGCATGAAGGTCGTGGGCTACGACATCGACCCCGAGAAGCCCAAGCTCCTCCACAACGGCGAGAACTACCTGCCCCACCTGGGGTCGGACCTCTGCCGCGCCTTCAAGGGCTCCGAACGCTTCCTCGCCACCACCGACGCCAAGGAGCTTGCCAAGGCCGACGCGATCATCGTCTGCGTCCCTACACCGCTCGGCAAGCACATGGAGCCCGACCTCTCGTACGTCGAGAAGACCGGCGAGACTATCGGGCCCATCTCCCGCCCCGGCCAGCTCATCGTCCTGGAGTCCACGTCGTTCCCCGGCACCACCCGCGAGGTGATGGTCCCCGCCATCCTTAAAACGGCCAAGTGGACGCCGAAGCTCGGCGAGGATTTCTTCGTCGCCTTCAGCCCCGAGCGCGAGGACCCGGGCCGCAAGAGCCACTCCACCCGCACCATCCCCAAGCTGGTCGGTGGGCTCGACAAGCCCTCCGGCGACGCCGCCGTCGCCCTCTACAAGCAGTCGATCGACACCGTCGTCCCCTGCACCACCGCCGAGGTCGCCGAGGCGGCCAAGGTCTTCGAGAACGTCTTCCGCTGCATCAACATCGCGCTCGTCAACGAGCTCAAAATGATCCTCGAGCCCATGGGCATCGACGTCTGGGACGTCATCGCCGCGGCCAGCACCAAGCCCTTCGGATTCATGCCCTTCACCCCCGGCCCCGGCCTGGGCGGGCACTGCATCCCCATCGATCCGTTCTACCTCTCGTGGAAGGCCAAGGAGTTCAAGGTCCCCGCGCGCTTCATCGAGCTCGCCGGCGAGGTGAACACCGGCATGCCCCACTGGGTCATCAACCGCATCGCCCACGCCTTCAACGAGCGGTCGCGTTCGGTGAAGGGCTCCAAGATCCTCGTCCTCGGCCTGGCGTACAAGCCCGACATCGCCGACGACCGAGAGTCGCCCTCGTTCGAGCTGATCACGCTGCTGGAGGAACTGGGCGCCCACGTCGACTACTCCGACCCGCACGTGCCGGAGACCAAGCCGGTCCGCAAGCACGACCTGGGCAAGAAGAGCGTCGCGATGACCGCCGAGAACATCAAGAAGTACGACGCGGTCCTCATCTCGACCAACCACAAGGCCTTCGACTACGGGCTCATCGCCAAGGAGTCGAAGCTCGTGATCGACACCCGCAACGCTATGGCCCAGTACGCCGCGCAGATGGGCGACCGGCTCGTAAAGGCCTAAGACAAGAGAGGTTTTACAACGAGGGAACCGAAGGCAGCGAAGTGGAAGGCATCAGGCCCTTCTTCGCTGCCTTCGGTTCCTTCGTTGTAAAAAGCGCCTTTGTTTTCCGACTCGAGTTCAGACCTTCGTCGCCGGGCTCTCCTCCGCGCCCGGCTTCATCCACCACAGATCGTCGGCCGCCTCCCCATCGATGGCCCGCTCGATCGCCCGGCGCTGGAACGTCGCGTTCCAGAACCGTTCGATGATGCTGTAGCACCCCTCCCGCACCTCGTCGCGCGGGAAGGGCGTCGCCGTCCACTCACCGACGGCCCGGGCCAGGTCCGCCACGTCGTCGCGCCTGAAGAAGCTCCCGTTCCGTCCCGGCACGATGGCCTCGAACTCCGGGCCGTGGTCGTCGATCCGGTCGTGCGTGACGACCGGCGTCCCGTACGCGTGAGCGTGCATCACCGCCAGCCCGATCGCACCGGGTGAGACCATCACGTTGCTCATCATGATCAGCCGGCTGAGCACCGCCTCGTCGTAGCACGCGCCGTAGAACACGCACTTCACCCCGCGCTCGGCCGCCAGCGCACGCAGCTTCTCTTTCTCCGGCCCATCGCCGACCAGCAGCACGTCCACCGGCTTCCCCTGCTTCCCCAGCAGCGCGCACGCCTCGATGAGCTGGTCCAGTTTCCGGAACGCTACCAGCCGCGTGCTGCACACGGCGATCGGCCGATCGAGCCCCCCCATCACCTTCTGCTTCATCGCCAGCAGCTCGTCACTGGTGATCGTCAGCCGCTGGGCCTTCTGCGCCGCGTAGTCCAGGCTGTTGTAGATCACGTGCACCTTCTCGGGCTTGTCGCCGTACTCCATGCACAGCGTCTTGGCGTAGTGCCCGTAGGTCATCTGTGTGTGGCACAGCTTGTAGTACAGCAGCCGCAGCCACTTGCGCAGCCCCTTTTCCGGCTTGGTCCACCCGTGCCCCCAGAAGACGACCTTCTTCCCCATCAGCCGCGCGAAGAACGCGCACGGCCACGTCGAGGGGTACCACGCGACCGCCAGCAGGCAGATCGTGTCAAACCGCCGGTCGAACGCCAGCGGGATCAGCTTGGGCATCAGGCAGACGCCCTTGCCGATGTGCCACGCCGGCGACTGGATGAACTTCACGTCCTCCGGCATCTTCCACACCTTGATGGTCTTGTCCACCCCGCGCGCCTCGCTCATCAGCGTGTAGTCGTGCCGTCCGTTGCGGCACAGCTCGAGCATGCACGCCGCCCGATAGTGCGGGAAGATGTGGTACGCGATGCAGACACGCCGACGGACCGCCATGCAGGGCTCCTCAAGTCACTCCTTCATCGACCACCCCACCGTACGACCCGATGGCCCCCTTCATGGCGTGAGCGCTCCGCCGCACGGAAACACCCCACCCGCTTAGGTGTCGACGGAGCGCAACAGTTGCGCCACCCACACGCGCGACGAGCCTTCAGGCCCGTTGGCCACTGTCCGATTATCATTCAGTCGCCAGTGGGGACGTCTCGTGGGCTTGCCCCTTGGCGATTGACGGACCTGCCTCTCGGCGGGCCTGCGGCTCATCCATGTGCGGAATTGCAGGAATGGTCACCAGCGGTCGCGTCGGGCCCGCCCAAAAGGCGGCGGTCCTGGCGATGAACTGCGCCCTGCAGCGGCGCGGCCCCGACGGTGAGGGCACCTATTTCAAGGACAGCGTCGCCCTGGCCATGCGGAGGCTGGCGATCATCGACCTGACGGGCGGCTGGCAGCCCCTCTACAACGAAGACCAGTCCATCGCCTTGGTTGCCAACGGCGAGATCTACAACTACATCGAGCTGCAGAAGCAGCTCGCCGGGGGACACACCTTCCGGACAAAGAGCGACTGCGAGCTGCCCGCGCACCTGTACGAGCAGTACGGGCTCGACTTTGTCCACCACCTCCGCGGCATGTACGCGATCGCGATGTGGGATACCAGGAAGAAGCGCCTGATCCTCGTCCGCGACCGCATCGGCGAGAAGCCGCTGTTCGTCCACGAGCGCACCGGCGCCGACGGGGCCCGCGAGCTTTATTTCGCCTCTGAGATGAAGGGCCTGCTCGCCAGCGGCGCAGTGCCGTTCGAGCTCGAGCCGACCTCGGTCGACGAGATGATGCACTACCAGTGGGTGCACGATCCCAAGACCATGGTCAAGGGTGTCCGCAAGCTCGAGGCGGGGCACATGCTCGTCGTCGACACCGACCCCTGGAACGTCAAGGACATCTGCTATTGGCGGATGGAGGACGCGCCGCCGATCGAGAGCGACCCGGCCACGACCATTCGGGCGGTGCTGGAGGATGTGTCGGAGCTGGTCATCCGCGCGGATGTCCCCGTCGGCATCACCCTTTCCGGCGGCATCGACTCCAGCACGATCGCCTGCCTCTCGGCCAGCAAGTACCCCGGTCAGATGCACGCGTTCAGCATCGGATACGCCGACAAACCCGTGCAGGACGAGCGCGACATGGCGCGCGCGCTGGCCAAGCAGCTCCGCATGCCCTTCCACGAGGCGGAGATCCACCCCAGCGAGATGGCCGCGTCGTTCCCCGAGATCTGCGTCCTGCGGGACGACCCGATCGCCGACATCACCGGCTTCGCCTACTTCCTGGTCAACAAGCTGGCGCGGGAGCACAACGTTCCCGTGCTGCTGATGGGCCAGGGCGGTGACGAGCTCTTCTGGGGTTACCCCTGGGTGCGCAAGGCGCTGGCCGAGTCGCGCTACAAGCTCAAGCACGGCAAGGTGCGCGTCCCCTCGTTTGGCGAGCTCATGCTGCCACGCGACCGCAGCCGCGCCGGCCTTGTCGAGTACGCCTTCCGCTTCGGCGCTGCGCTGCACGGCTGGCGGCCGCTCCGCCCGCGCCCCAGCACCGACACGCGCCGGCTCGTCTTCTACGACCTGGTCGACCACTGGCAGATGGGCGAGTGGGGACGCGGCAACCTCTACACCAAGCGGTTCGAGGAGTCTCTCCGCGGCTTCGATGCCGCGTGGCCGCACGCGAACCACGATCCTTCCGTCGCCCTGGAGACCGCGCTCACGAGCCTCATCTGCAAGGGTTACCTCCTTGAGAACGGCATCAACCAGTGCGACCGACTCTCGATGGCCAACTCCGTCGAGGGGCGGCTGCCGCTGGTCGACTACAAGCTCGTCGAGACCGTGATCGGCCTCCGCAAGGTGCACAAGGGGGACGAGCACCTGGGCAACAAGGCGTGGCTCCGGATGGCCGTGGAGGACGTCGTACCGGCCGAGATCTTCAACCGCCCCAAGCGCGGCTTTAACCCGCCCGTCACACTCTGGACCGAGTCCCTCCGCGACCGCTACGGCGCCGATCTGCGCGATGGGTACCTGGTGTCCACCGGGGTCCTCTCGCCTGAGGCCGCCCGCCGCCTTACCGAGAGCGCCTCGCGCCTCACCGCCTGGAATGACCTGTTCTTCAAGACCCTGACCCTTGAGATGTGGGCCCGGTCTGCAGCGTCCATCGCTTCTCAGAGCACCGCCAAGCAGCACGTGCAGGCCGCGCAGGTCGCATAACCACACCTGTACGGACGGATCCCCGCCAAGCCCCGCGGGCTGGACGAACACCCCGCGATCGCCGACACTAGGATGCAACCGCTCCCGCACCCCTGGTGACGCCGATGACGGCGCGCACGCCGGAGCGCTGCGACGTTCGACCGGAGGCCTGCTCTCGTGCGAATCCTGATCACCGGCGGCGCCGGCTTCATCGGAAGGTATTTCTGCGAGCTCCTGACCGCTCGCGGTATCCCCTTTGACGTGCTGGACCTGGTCCGCCCCTCCTTCGACGTGGGCTCGGCGCGGTGCACCGTCGGCGATGTCCGCGACCCGCAAGCCGTGGCCTCGGCCCTCAAAGGATGCGACCGCGTGCTGCACCTCGCCGCCGCCCACCACGACTTCGGCATCGAGCACGACACCTACTACGACGTGAACCAGAACGGCTCGCGCGTCCTCTGCAAGGCGCTGGACTTCGCCGGCATGATCGACTGCGTTTTCTTCTCCTCCGTCGCCGTCTACAGCGACGCCCCCGAACGCCACCACGAACATTGCCCCAAGGACCCCAAGCACCCCTACG
>DASPMT010000040.1:0-9969 GCA_035626935.1 Phycisphaerales bacterium
AGTCGTTCACCACCCCCGCGGCGGAGGACACCGACCCCGACGGCAACCTCCCCAACCCAGCCGACCAGGCCAGAACCGTCACCCAGCGCATGCGCCTCGCCTTCAGCGCGGCCCGGGAGCTCCTCCGCCACCGCCCACCCGGCGCCCCCTCCCCCGCAGGGGACCGCCCGAAGCCGCCACCCGCCGCGCCCGCACCCCCCGGCACCCAGCGCGCCGCCCAGGAGAGACCGGCCGCATCCACCATCCTTGCTGCCGCAGGCGCTGCAGTGAGCCGCTTCGGCGAACGCTCCATAGCGGATGCCGCCGAATCACCGGAAGCTCCCCACACCCCGGCGCTCGCACCACACCGAAACCTCTCGGCGTCTGTTTCTGATCTAGTGCGGCCCCAGGCTCCCTTAACCTCCGCGCCCGATTCCCCTCACGAGTCCGACCCCGGCGCGCAGCGCTCCCCCGCACCGCCGCCGCGCCCCGAACTCGTCTACCCGCCCACACCCGCCATCTACAAGCAGTACGCCGAGCACAAACGCCCCCCGATCCCCGCCCGCTTCACCGACGAAGAGCTCGACGCCTTCGAACGAACGCTCCGCACCGACGACCCTTTTCCCAAGCGCCTCTACAACAGGCTCGTCGAGTGGTGGAACCATTGCGGCTGCTACGGCTTCACGCACCCGCTCCCCGTCACGTCGCGGCTACTCGACGAACGCAACCCCTTCACCAGGAACCGCGCAGCAGTGTCGGCGCAACCCGGCGATGCACCCGGCCCATGACGCGGTGCGTGAAGCGTCCTGCCCGACGCCATCCCCGTTAGCCACGGTCCATTTGAGCGTGACCGCGCGATCACTCACCCATCAACCGCAACCGGCGCAAGCCGGCGGTGGTGGGGGGCAGACGGGAAGTGGGGGGGGGCGGGGGGGGTGTCCAATGCTCGCAAGCCAGCCGCTCCATCACGCCGGCCGCCCCAAGCGCCGCGCGGCGTCCGCGCCCGCGTTGCGCATCCGCCCGGCAGTCAGCAGCTGCATTCCGCTCTCGACTCTTACCGCCGCTCCGACCCCGGCGCGCCGTCCTTCTTCTCCGTCTCGTCTTTCTTCTCCCCCTCGTCCTTCTTCGCCGCCTCTTCCTGTTCCTTCCTCAGCCGTTTGGCCTTCTCGGCGCGCTCGGCCTTGGCCTTCTCAGCCTGCACCTGGCGTTCGACCTGCTTCTTCATCATCTCGCGCATCGACTTCGCCTCTTCGCGCGTCATCCCCGCGTCGGTGGGACGCACGCTGATCGCCTCCAGCCACTTCTCGCTCTCGCGCGTGTAGCCGAAGTCGCGCACGAGCTTCTCCTCCATGTCCGCCAGGTGCCCGGCGCCGTAGAAGATCGCCACGTCCTTGCGCTGCTCGCCCGCCAGCACGGCACGCAGGTCCTGCAGCACCACGTCGTTGCGGTCCTTGAGGATCACCCCCATCATCTTCTTCATCTCCGCCGGCCCTATCGAGACGGCGTCCTCCGAGCCGAGCACGTCCACCATCATCACCTTCACCGACGCCGCCAGGCGCGGGTTCGACTTAATGAACCCCAGCGCGAGCGAAGCCATCCTCCCCAAAAGCGACGAGCCGTCGAGCATCTTGAAGAGCTGGTCCCCGTCGACGCCCGCCTCCTCGAACTTCGCCTGCAGCTGGTCCACGCTCATGTCGCTCGAGCGCCAGTTCGGGCGACTCGAGTCGATCTGCTCAAGCTGGAACGAGAGCCCGAGCGCGTCGGCCATCTTCGCCTGCAGCCCCCCGTCCTTCTCCTTCGGCTTCTTCGGCGCGGCCTTCCCTTCAACCTTCACGTCGTCCCCCAGCCCCCCGTCGTCGGCGCCGTTGGGCCCGTGGCTCAGGACCACCGCGCGCTGGCCGCCCCCCTCCGTCTCGACGACGCTGTACGCGATCGGCCGGCCCCACGCGTCAGTCAGCGACGAAGCGATCACCGTCTTCCAGCGCTTCCCGGCGTCGTCCACCGCCTGCTGCAGCGACGCGGGGAGCTTGCCGCTGCGGCTGCGGTCCTCCTCCAGCACGCTCAGCAGGAACTTCAGCCGCGCGGTCGTCGCCTTGATCTTCCCCGCATCATCCAGCGACGAGTCGAACGTGCCGGCCCCCGGCGGCTTGACACCCTCGAACAGCACAAGGTCCGCCGCGTCCAGCAGCGTCTGCAGCGCCGCGTAGTACGGCTTGTCGCCGATGTGCACCGCCCCGACCAGATGCACCTTCGGCCCCGGCCTGCCGCCGGCCGGCACGAACGTGCGGCTGGCGATCTCGAGCGTCAGCGTCCCGTCCTCTTTCTCCGCGACGCGCGTGTACCCCGTCGTCGTCTTCACCGAATCGGCCGGCGCCGCCGCGGCGGGCGGTTCCTGCGACCAGACCGGCGCCAAGCCGCCGGCCGCAAGAGCGAGCACCGCGCCACCGATCCGTGTCCACATCCGCCGCGTGCTGATCATCATCGTGAATCCTTGGTCGCCGCGTGCCCCGCTTCCTTCGCGGATCGTGGCGGCCAATCTCCAACCGGGTGCGAAGGCTCCGGTTGCGTCCACCCGCCGTGCCCTCCCTTCAACGCAGAACCCGCACCCCGTTGTTTGCATATACTAACTTATGCCCCCATCCGTGGGTGACCATCTCGGGCTCGCATCACTCAACGCAACGCTCGCGCTCCTCGGCCGCGGCGGCGGTGACCGCTCGTTCAGCGCCGATGCGCGGACGGTCGCCGACGACCTCTCCCGCATGCGGGCCAAGCCCGCGCCGCTGGTCCGCCCCGTCGTGATCCTCAGCGGCTACCACACGCCGGCGCAGGTCGCCTGGTGGCTGAGGGTGCAGCTCGCCCGCCTCACAAGCCGCAACGCCGCCGACTTTGTCGTCGTCAGCTACCCGACCGCGACGGAGATCGAGCAGGCGGCCGACCGCACCCTCGCCGCGCTCCACCGCCGCTGGTCGGGCCGCGGAGCGCCCGCCGTCGACACCGTCGGCATCAGCATGGGCGGCATCGTCGCCCGCTACGCCGCGGCCGCCCCGCAACTGCGCAGCGAGGGAGCGGCAACCCCGGCCAACGGGCAGCGCCTCAGCATCGCGCGGCTCTTCACCTTCGCTACACCGCACCAGGGGTCGATCCGGGCCGCGCGCATCGCGCCCGACCGCGCGGCCCGCGACATGAAGCCCGGGTCGCCGTTCCTTGCCGCACTCAACCGGCAGCAGGCGGACTACCCGGTCGTGTGCTACGTCCAGCGCGGCGACGGCTTCGTGACGCCCGACGCCGCGGCGCCGCCCGGCCACCGCGCATTCACGGCCGACGGCTCGCGCCTGATGAGCCACTTCACCACCGCCCACAACCCGTGGTTCCTGGCCGACCTGGCGCGCCGGCTGCGCGGCGAGTCTCCCCTGCTCGGGGCCGGTGGCGCGTGAACGCCAGGAGCGGCGCTCGCCGATACACCACCCGTGCCCGACCCGCGCGACACGCTCGACCTGACCGGACGTCCCGCCGACCCGCCGCCGGAGCCGAACGCCAAAGCGGTGGGGGGAGCGAGCGCGTCCTACCTCCGGATCTACTTCTCGTGCTCCAACACCTACGCCCGCGCGCAGCGGACCGCCGCGGGCGACGCGTACACCGCGCGCTGCCCGTCGTGCGGGCAGATGAAACGGTTCCTCATCGGCGAGGGGGGCACCAGCGACCGCTCGTTCGTCCTGTCGTGCCGCTGAACCCGGGCGTCTCCGGAGCGCTTCAGCTACACTGACGCCATGTCATGGACGACGTACCCAATCGGACGACCGCAGCGCACCTGCGCCGCCACGGGCCGGCCGCTGGCGCCGGGCGAGCACACCTTCGCGACGCTGGTTGAGAACCCCCAGAGCGGCCTGATCGAGCGGCGCGACTTCAGCGCCGAAGCGTGGAACGCCACGCCGCGCCCGGTCTCGCCGCGCCACCTGCTCGCCTCCTGGAAGGTGACCGTCCCCGCGACCGACGAGAAGCCGCGCCCGATCCTGGACGACGACGCGATGCTCGACCTCTTCGAGCAGCTCGGCGCCGGCGACGCCGCCGGCGCGGAGGCCGCGGAGGAGAAGCCCGCCGCCGGACGCGCGGCCCTGCGCCTGGTGCTGGCGCTGATGATGATCCGCCGCCGGCTGCTGAGCCACGAGTCCAACCGCGGCACGACGCTGCTCGTGCGCCCGCGCGGCGTCGCGCGCCCGCAGGCGGGCGGGCCGCCGCTGATCGAAGTGAAAGACCCCGGGCTCGACGCCGCGACGATCAACGACGTGCTCTCGGAGCTCGAGTCGCTGGGCGTGGCCGACGCCCCTTCCTCTCCCGCCGCGGCGAGCAACGCATGAGGCGGCTCGCCTGCACAACGCTGACCGTCGCGCTCGCCTGCCTGGGGGCGTGCTCTCCCAGCAAGGACGAGCCGCGCGGGGTCGAGCTGCCGACGCGCACGATCCCCGGCCCGCCGTACGCGGAGGTCGCCGCGCGGTACAACGCCAACGCGGCGCACCTGCACCAGCTCTTCGCGCCCGTCACGGTGCGGCTTGAGTACGACGACAAGGAAGGGAACCGGCGCACCGACCAGGGGGAGGGGCGGCTGCAGATCATCCAGCCCGACCACCTGGCGATGAGCGTCGGGAAGGTGGGTGAGACGTTCTTCCGGCTTGGGTCCGACAGCCAGCGGTACTGGTGGTTCGACCTCTCGGGCAAGACGCGCGTGATGTTCATCGGCGACCACGCCAACTACGCCAGGTCGCACGCGCGGCGCGTCGGCGTGGTGGTCGCTCCGCTGGACCTTGTGCGCCTGCTGGGGATCGTGCCGCTGCCCAAGACCGGCCAGACGCAGATGTCCGCCGACGGGCGGAGCGTCGGCATCGTGACCGAGCTGGACGGCACGGCGGGCTCGGTCGGCCGCCAGCGGACGTGGATCGACCCGGCGACGGCGCTGCCGACGAAGATCGAGCTCTTCAATGCCGCGGGCGAGTGCGAGCTGGTCGCGGACCTCTCGAACCCCGACTCGGTGGAGATCACCGACTCGGCGGTGCGGCCGCGCGTGAACACGCGCGTGCGGATCGCGCACACGGGGAGCAACTCGCTCATCACCCTCGACCTCTCCGACATGCAGGACGGCGTCGGGCGGATGGTGCCGCAGGCCTTTGATCCGACCGTGCTGGCCAAGCAGCTCCGCGCCGAGAAGATCTACGATCTTGACGCACCGGCCGCCGACCCGCTGCCCCCCGCACCCGCCGATCCGGCCAAGCCCCTCCCGTAGCCCTGGCCCCTTTGACGGCACCATGAGCCGATTCACAAAGATGATCGATCGCGTGGGGCGAGCATCCCTGATCGGGGCGTTGCTCTGGCTCGCGCCGTCCGCGGGCGGGCAGCCGGCCGCGCCGGACCATCCCCAACGCCTGGTGGCGGGGGGTGACCCGTCCGCGGACCCTCGCGCCACCTCCGGGCACGGGTGGGTGTTTATCCCGGCGGTGCAGGCGGCGTCGCAACCCGGCGTGCCGCCGGGTGTCGAGAAGCCCGCGGTGGCCAGCGGCCATCTGCTGCACGTGGTGCCGCGCCAGTCGGTTCACCGCGCCAGCGCGGGGAGCGTGCGCGTGGCGCTGCCGCTGACGCAGCCGCCGCTCGCGATCGCCGGGTGGGAAGGGAACGCGATCCTCCTTCAGGGCGCTCCCGGCGACGACGGGGCGGCCCCGGCCGAACGCACGATCTCGACGATCACGGCCGCGCGCCCCATCGCGGTGGGCACGTGGGAGTACCGGCCGACCGACCGCCTGCAGCTCCGCGCGGCGTTGCCGGGCGACACGGTCCCGCGGTCGATGGTCGGCGCCGGCGTGCGCGGCGCCGGCGGCCATGGTCCGTTTGTCGTGTGGGAGCGGGTGGCGGCGGGCGCGGCAGAGGGCACGCTCGAACTGGCGCTGCTCGACGAGGGCGGCAGCTGGCGCGTGCTGGAGCCGCCGCCGGGCCTGCCCGCGCAGGCATCCAAAGGGGAGGCTCACACGCTCGCGACGCGCGCTGGTCTGCTTGTGGCGGTGCGGGCGCTGGGCGAGCCGGCGCTGACGCTCTGGCACGCCGAGCCGAACATCCCGGCCGCCGGCGGCGGGCCGCGGGCGCGCGCCGCGGGGCCGGTGCCGGTCCGCTGGCGGAAGGTGGGCGCCGCGACGATCCCCGAAGCGTTCCGCAGCGGCCCGATGCGCACGATCGGCAAGGCCGCGTCGTTCTGGCTCTGGCGCGACGCCGGCCTGACGGTGCTGGCGGCGCGCGTCGGGGGGGGCATGACGCTGTGGCGCCTGGACGCCGAGGCGGCGGTGGAACTGCATCAGGTTCCGTCCCTGCCGCCCTACGGCGGGGCGATGGTCATCGGCGGGCTCGACGCGGTCACCATCCTCGCGTACGACCCGCCGCCCGCTCCGTCCGCGCAGCGGGCCTCGGCGATCCCCGACAGCGGCCGCCTGCGCACGACTGACGTCTCCTGTCTCACGGGGGCGGTGCTTGCCGACCTCCCGGCCCACACCGACGGCTTCTTCACACGCGTGGAGATGGCCATCCTCTGGGCGCTGTTCATGGTGATCGGCGTGGTGATCCTCTCGGTCGTCGTGCGAACCGACGGGCCCGCCGACGTCCATCTGCCCGAGGGGACGGCGCTCGCGTCGCCGTTCCGACGCGTGTGCGGCGGGTTGATCGATGTCGCCGCGGCGGTGGCGCTCACGGTGGTGCTGATCGGCGGCACGCCCGCCCAGTGGCTCGCGCCCACGACGAGTGCGAGCTCCTCCCTGGTGCCGCTTCTTGGTGTGTTCGGGATCGGCTGCCTTCTGTGCACCATCGGCGAGGCGACGGTGGGGGCATCTCCGGGCAAGCTGATCGTGGGCGCCAGGGTCCTGGGCCTGGTGCCGGCGTCGGCGGCCGCGCCGGGCAAGGGCGCCGCGACGGTCTGGACGGCCGCCCGCCCGCGGCTCCACCAGGCGCTGCTGCGCAACCTCATCCGGTGGTTCATGCCGCTGATGGGCATGCTGATGGTGTTCGATTCAAGCTGGCGGCACCCGGGCGACCTCCTCGCCCGCACCGTGGTGGTGGTGCGTTTCGACCCCGATGACGAGCCCCCGCCGGCCGATTCTGACGACGGTGACGGCCAGTAACGCGCCGCGGGGTAAGGCCCTTGCCCCATAACCGCCGGCCGTTTCAGGCCCGAACGCCGCCCACCCGATAGACCCCATTCACCCCGGGCCGCAGCGCGGCGCACGGGGTGATCACCGTGTCCGAACCAGCCGCCAAACCCGCCCCCCCTGCCCCTCCCGCACCGGCGCCATACGTCCGCGCCAAACGCCCGCGCGTCGACTGGAAAGCGGTGTGGCCGATCCCGCTGGCGCTCACCTCCGCGGCGGCGCTTGTCGGCGGTCTCTTCCTGGCTGTGGCTCGGGCCCCCAAAGACGACCCGGGCGTTCCGCTCGCCCACGCGCGCGACGCGTATCGGCAGGACAAGTACATCGACGTCATCGACATCATCAACGCGGACCTGGTGCCCTACATCAACGCCGGCAAGCTGTCGGAGGAGCAGGAGAAGGAGTTCTTCCAGCTCCGGGCCCGCTCGCTCTACTACGGCCAGGAGCGCATGGGCATCGCCCAGGCCGAGAACTTCAAGGCGGTCGTCGAGGCGTACGAGCAGGGCAAGCGGCGCGGCATGGCGCTGGAGCCGGCCGACATCGGCAACCTCGCCGAGGCGTACCTGCACGCGGGCGACGTCACCAAGGGCGTGCAGCTCGCGCGTTCGCTGGAGGGGCGCGACGAGCAGCGGCAGGTCCGCCTCTACGAACGGATCATCGAGCACCAGCTCCGCGCGGGCTCCACGCAGTACCCGGTCGTTCTCGGGCTGCTCAACGAGATGCTGCAGATGCCGGGGCTCACGCTCGCACAGCGGGCGTGGGTCGTGTCGCGGCAGGCGCAGCTCCGGCTGGAGGCGGGCTTCCCGCAGGAGGCGATCACGCGCCTGCTGCGCGAGATGCCCAAGTTCGAGTCCCTTGACCGCTCGCTGCGCGGGCAGATGCTCTTCCTGCTGGGCAAGGCGTACGCCGACGGCGTCGACGACCAGCAGGCCGTCACCTATCTCGAGCAGGCGATGCGGGCCATCCTCGACCAGGAAGGCGCGGCGCCCGACCCCGACGCGCGGATCGAGATCAACAACTTCGACCCGCGCGTGGGCGAGGCGCTGGTGATCCAGGGGCGCATCTTCGCCCGCAACGGACAGGTCGAGGCGGCGCGCGAGCGGTTCCAGACCGTGCGCGAGGGGTTCAAGGACTCCACCGTCTACACGCAGGCGGTCCTTGGCGAGGCCGACACCGCAGCCGAGCTCGGCGACCACGAGGCGGCGCTGCGCCACTACGGCGAGGCGGCCGAGCGCATCGCCGCCGGTTCGCCGGAAGCGGTCCTGGTGGGCATCACCCCCGTGACGCTCGACCTCATCGGCACCCGCCTGATGGACCAGTACGAGCGGCGCTGGCTCGAGAACGACCCGAAGGAGGCGCTGAGGTTCGTCCGCAAGGCGCAGGAGGTCTACAAGCGCCGCGGCACCGGGACGATCCCCAGCGACGTGTACATCGCGATGGCCAAGGCCAGCCGGCTCAACGCCGAGATCCTGCTGCGCGAGGCGTCGGGCACGCCGGCCGGCGAGCCCGCCCCGCGCCCCGACGAGGTCTCTCCCGCGACGGCCACCGAGGCCAAGGGGTACCTGCTGGACGCCGGGCAGAATTACCGCGACTTTGCCCGCGACGTGGTCGTCAGCAGCCCCGACGCCTCGCTGCAGGCGCTGCTGGCGGCGGGCGAGTGCTTCGATCAGGCCGGCTCGGCGCCCGACGCGATCGAGGCCTACGAACGGTTCATCAAGGACACGAGCGACAGCACCGTCGACAAGCCCAAGGCGATCTTCAGTCTGGGCCAGGTGTACCAGTCGACGGGTAACTACAAGGCCGCGGCGCAGCACTACGAGCGGCTGGTCATGGGCCAGGAGACCTTCTCCGGGCCCTGGGCCGACCGCAGCCTGGTTCCGCTGGCTCGGTGCTACGTCGCCGACCCGTCGACGGTCTCGGGGGGCTCGACGAGCGACAAGGTCGACGGCGCCGACAAGAACGTGGACAAGCCCAACGAGCTCGCTGCGATCATGCTCTTGAACCGGGCCATCAGCGGGCGCACGGGCATCGGGCCCGATGCGCCGCAGATGCGCGAGGCGCAGGTCGAGCTGGGCGAGATCCACTACCGGCGCGGTGATTTCCGCCAGGCGATCGAGTACTTCAACCGCCTGATCGACACTCACCGTGATCAGACGCCGCGTCTGCCCACCGTGCTCTTCAAGCGGGCCGATGCCCACCGGCAGCTCGCCATGGCGATCGAGGCGACCTTCGAGCAGCGCCCCATGGCCGAGCGGCAGGAGCTCAGCGAGGCCAAACGGAACCACCTCCGCGACGCGCGCAGCGGGTACGCCGAGGCGATCGCCGCGATCGTCAAGCGCGGCGCGCGGGCCACAAAGACCGAGCGGCTCTTCCACCGCAACGCGGCGTTCTACACGGCGGACTGCGCGTACCTGCTCAAGGAGTACGAGCAGGCGGTGCAGGAGTACGCCCGCGCCAGCGAGCAGTACGCCAACGACCCGGCTTCGCTGGTGGCCAAGGTGCAGACCGTCAACTGCTTTGTCCGGCTGCAGCGGTGGGAGGACGCGCAGGTCGCCGCCGAACGCGCCAAGACCTTCCTCTCGTCGTTCCCCGACGAGGTCTGGACCAGGCCGGGTGAGCTGCTCCCGATGGAGCGCCGGCATTGGGAGGCGTGGCTGGCCGCCCGGATCGAGCTGGAACGGCACGGCGCCGCCAGCGTGGCGGGGGCCGACGCTTCCAACCCCTGATATCGGCGCTTGTGGCCCGCTCCGGCCCTTCGGGCCGATATGGTCACGGCAGGACAGGAGGTCCGATGGCGCCTATTCCCCCCCCCCCCCCC
>DASPMT010000041.1:0-9624 GCA_035626935.1 Phycisphaerales bacterium
CCAAGGCCCCCCCGTTCGAGTTCTTCCAGCTCGCCCTTCTGCCGCGGCTGACGCAGATGGGCGCGGTCGTCTACGCCGGCCTCAAGCGCCACGGCTTCTACCCCGCGGGCGGCGGCACCATCAACGTGCGCGTCTCTTCCGCCGGTCCCGCTCGCCCGCTCGTCGCCGAAACCATGGGGCCGATCACCGACCGCCGGATCTACGTCCTCAACGCCCACATCCCCGCCGAGGTTCCGCGGCGCGAGATCGCCGCCCTCACCGCCGCCCTTGGCTGGGCCGACCGGCCCGCGGAAGTTGTCGAGGTCACCGACTCCTTCTCACCCGGGAACGCCCTGATGGCGATCGTCGCCGGCGACGGCGTCTTCGAGGTCTTCTCCGCCCTCGCCGAACGCGGCAAACGCTCCGAAACCGTCGCCGACGAAGTCGCCGTTCAGGTGCGCGACTACCTCGCGCATGGCGCTCCGATCGGCGAGCACCTGGCCGACCAGCTCCTGGTGCCGATGGCCTTGGGCCCCGGCGGCTCGTTCATCACCGGCCCCCTCTCGTCTCACACCGTCACCAACATCGAGTCGGTTAACCGCTTCCTGCCGGGCGCCGTCGCCGCAGCCCCCATCGGCGACGGCCGGTGCGTGCGCATCACCGTGAAAAGTCGATAGACTGCGCGCTCCATGAGCGGATACGAAGTCGCTTCGTCGAACAAGGATTGCCCAGCCTGCACAGCGCAGATGCCCGCCGCGGCGGTTATGTGCACGCGCTGCGGCCTCAACTTCCAGACCGGCATGCGCACCCAGGAAGCGGCGCGCGGCGAGATCGACACCGTGGCGCGGGCCCCGTCCAAGGAGCGAAAGAACGGCGCTGGGGCACCGAAGAAGAAAGGACCCACCCTCGGAACGCGCGAGGAGCGCCGCGCCGCCACCATCTCTGATTACTGGCGCTCCACCCGCCGCGTCTGCATCGCCGGGACGGTCGTCGGCGTCGCGCTTACGTTCGGAATCGGGATGGGCGCCCGCCAGTTCGACGCACTCCAGTGCCTCATCTACTTCGGCCTCTGCGAGCTCGTCCTGTTCGCGTCCGCCTTCGCGATCGGCTACTTTTTCATCGGCTTCGAAGAAGACGTCCGCGGCCTGGTGATGCGCCTGGTGGGCGTCGGCGCCGTGTGGGCCGGCACGGTCATGCTCATCACCATGATCCCCCCGCTCGGGATCATGATGTTCGTCGGCATCGCCGCCATGATCGTCACGTCGCTTGCGCTGCTGCTCCACCTGATGACCGATCGCGAGTGGGCCGACAGCCTCATCATCTCCGTGGCGGCCTGGGCCCTCTTTTTCGCCATCTCTCTCGCTTTCGCCGCGATGGCGGCCTGAGCCCGCCCCTTCACCCGCGAGCCGTTTCCCGATGGCCGGATACGAAGTCAACGCCCCGAACAAGGTCTGCCCCGCCTGCGAGGGTCTCGTGCCCACCGCCGCGGCGCTCTGCACGCGCTGCGGCCTGAACTTCGAAACCGGCATGCGTGTAACCCCGGCAGCCCCCGACGCTGCCGATGCCGAGCGCAAGGCTGCCCTGCTCAAGAAGGCGCGCAAGACCGGCGATCTCGACACGCTGGCCAGGCTGGGCGCCAAGCCCGCGGGCGTCTCCTGTGCCGAGTGCGGCTACGACGTCACGGGACTCACCGGCCGCCCATGCCCCGAGTGCGGGCACACGCGCCGAACGAACGCCGGCCGCCAGAAGCGCCGAGAGGAGCAGATCCGCCGCTACTGGCTGGCCGCCGTCCTCACCGCCGCGATCGGAACGCCGCTGGGCCTCGGCGCCACGCTTTTCATAGGCGTGGCATGCAAGGGCTGGAGCGTCACCGACGGACTAGTCCACGTCGCGCTGTGCGAGGCCGCGCTCTTCGTTGCTTACTTCGTGATGTCGTTCTTCTTCCTGGGGTTCGAAGAGGACATCCGCGGCTTGGCGCTCCGGCTGGTCGGTGTCGCCGCCGTCTGGGCCGCGCTGTGGACCTGGACCTCGCTGCTGATGGTCGGCGGCTTCTATGCCGCGGTGCTCATCCCGGCCATGCTGGCCGCACTGGTGCTGGCCGCGCCCCTCAAACTGCTCACCGGGCGCGACTGGGACGACTGCTACTGGATCGCCGGCGCAGCCTGGATCCTGCGGTTTGTCGCGGGCGCACTGCTGAACATCTGAACCACAGGCTCGACACAGTTCAGGCGTACAGCCCGTTGCTCCTGATATACGCCAGCACGGGAGCATCGAGCAACCGTCTAAGCGACGCCTCGTCCCCCGCCGCGAGCGCCGCTCGCGCAGCCGTACTCGACGCGTCGAGTTTCGGGACAGGCAACATGCGCGCCGACCAGTCCCCCAGGTGCGCCGGCAACTTCGGAGGCGCCTCCTCCGCTCCTCCTGCTACCCGTGCCATTACCAGCGGCTCTGCCAGTGCCACGATCGCCGCCGGCTCTCTCCACCGGTCGATCGCCGCCGCCTGGTCCGCGCCGATCAGCAGCCGCAACCGCACATCGTCTCCGTCATGCCCGTCGAGCCAGTCGCGCAGCCGACGCAGCGTGTCGATGGTGTACGACGGTTCGCCGGCCGCCGCGCGGTCAATCTCGTCCGTCCACACCGAGCACCGCGGCAGGTGCGAGACCGCGAGAGTGAGCATCTCCACGCGCTGCCCATCGCTCGCCACAGGCCCCGCCGCTTTGTGCGGCGAGCGCGCCGCGGGCACGTACAGCACCCACGCCCCTTTCTCCTCTTCCAACTTGAGTTCCAGGTGCCGCACCGCCAGCAGCGGCAGGTGAACGTGCCCCTTGTGGGGAGGATCGAACGTCCCGCCGAACACCACGACCGTGCGCAGCGAGCGATCCGCGCGGTCGCCGCTCATCGGCAGCGGAGGCGGCGTGATGGGATGTTCGCCGGGCACGCCCGCAAGCGTAGCGGAGCGCCGCTGGAAGCCCAGAGTGTCGACAGAAAGCGGGCAAAGCGGTGTAGGCGTGCCTCACCGCTGCTGCGACGATGGGTCGACCATCATCAGCGGACCGGGCTGACCCGGCTGCATCTGCAGCGTCGATACCGACACGTCAGGGCAGCGCTCGTACAGCGTCTCCGCGTCGACCTCGGTCGCCAGGATACGGCCATCCTGCCCGGCGACGGTGTACACCGGTCCGGTCGGACCGGCGTAGACCCAGACGAAGTACGGGCTTCCGGTGAGCGTGCCGAGCAACGGGCGCGACGAGACCACCACCGGCGCCTGGACCGGCGTCCGCGCGGCGCCGGCCGCGAGCTTGTCGGCCTCGCTCGCGAGCATCACGCGTGACTGCCTCATCGCGAAGTCGTCGCGAGCCGCGGCCATGCTCTTGTCCGGGTGGATCACCGCGCTGGCGCCGAAGAACAGCGCCACCGCCAGCATGCCGTACACCAGTCGCTTCACAGGGCCGGGGAGCTTCGAGAACGGACGGGAGGCGGTGCTCATCACCCAACCATCGACCCGAACCGCCCTCGGTTTGAGCCAACGCCCGAGAATCCGCGGGGGCCTGCGTCGACCTTGCCGTCCTCGCGCGTGGCAAACGCGTTCGTGCCGTCTAGACTTCGCACGTCCCGCAAAGGGATGGAAGGGCCCCATCGTCCAGCCTGGCCCAGGACGCGACCCTTTCAAGGTCGAGACATGGGTTCGAATCCCATTGGGGTCATTGCAAAGGCCGCCCGGCGATATGCCGGGCGGCCTTTTTTTCTTTTTCAGCGCCGCTTGCCGTCGGCGCGACTGCATGTTATCATTCAACCGATACTGTGAATGATGACGCCTCCCAGCTCGATCTCGCCATGAACGCCCTGGCCCACCCCACCCGCCGGGCGATCCTGCAAAGGGTGATGCGGCACGAGACCCGTGTGACCGACCTGGCCGCGCCATTCGACCTGTCGCTCAACGCCGTCTCCAAGCACATCCGCGTGCTCGAAACGGCCAACCTCGTCAAGCGCCGGCGCGTGTGGCGGGAGCACTTTGTGTCGTTCAACGCCCAGCCGCTCAACGTGGTCTCCGCATGGATCGACGAGCAGCGCGCGGTCTGGACGCAGCGGTTCGACAACCTCGACGCGTTCCTCAAGCAAGAGATGGCCGCTCAGGAGCAGGCCGAGCAGCGGAAAGAGAACCCCCAATGAGCACCGGTCCCGCCTCCCCCACTGCCTCGGGCACGACCTTGGTCCAAGCCACCGACCGCGAGCTGATCCTCACGCGCACCTACGACGCGCCCCGGGCGCTTGTGTGGAAGGCGTTTACCGACCCGCAGCAGATGGTGCAGTGGTGGGGCCCAGACGGCTTCACCACCACGATGACCAAATGGGACTTCCGCGTCGGCGGTGTTCGCAAGTACACCATGCACGGGCCCGACGGCGTCAACTACCCCAACGCCGGCGTCTTCCTGGAGATCGTGGACAACGAGCGCCTCGTCTGGAATCACGGTGGCGGCCGCGAGGAGGGGCCCGGCGCGTCGTTCGTTTCCACGGCGACCTTTGAGGACGTCGGGGAGAAGGGCAGCAGCACCCGCCTGACGCTGCGGATGACGTTCGCAACCCCCAAAGAGAAGGACCTCGTGATGCGCGAGTACGGCGCCGTCGAAGGGGGCAAACAGACCCTCGCCCGCCTCGAAGGCTACCTCCCCGCGATGACCGACAAGCCCTTCACCATCACGCGCACTTTCGACGCGCCGCTCGACGTCGTCTGGCGCGCCTGGACCGACCCCGCCCGCCTCGCCCAGTGGTGGGGACCCAAGGGCGTGACGTCGACGATGAAGACCTTCAACCTCAAGCCCGGCGGCCTCTGGCACTGCTCGCTCCAGGCCTCCGGCCAGCCCACCTACTGGGGCAAGTACACGTTCCGCGAGGTAACGCCCAAGAGCCGGCTGGTCTTCACCGTCTCGTTCTCCAACGAGCAGGGCGACATCGTCAAGCACCCCCTCAGCGCCGACTGGCCCGCCGAGATCCTCTCGACGATCGAGTTCACCGCGCAGGGCGAAAAAACGGCGATCACCGTCACGTGGGTGCCGATCAACGCCACCGAGACCGAGCGCCGCACCTTCACCGAGGGCGAGTCCTCGATGCGCGGCGGCTGGACCGGCACCCTCGACCAGCTCGAGGCCTATCTCGCTTCGTCGGCCGACTGAAAGGAGCACCCCGCTCATGACTTCCGCACCGACCGCCGCTCAAGCAAACCCAAAGTGGATGACCATCGTCGGCTGGGTCCTCAGCGTCCTCCCCTGCTGCATGCCCCTGTTCAGCGCGTTCTTGAAGCTCTCAAAGGACGAGCGCGTGGTGCAGGGCTTCGCCGACTACAAGCACCCCGACGCACTGCCCCTGACGATCGGCCTCATCGAGGCGGGGTGCACGGTGCTCTTCCTCATCCCCAAGACGGCCGTGCTCGGCGCTGTGCTCCTCACCGGTTACCTCGGCGGCGCCGTCCACGTGCACGTGCGCCTGGGCGCCGGGTGGGAGACTGCTATCGCGCTCGGCGTCGCCATCTGGTTCGGCCTGTACTTCCGCGACCCGCGCGTTCGTGCCCTGCTGCCGCTGCGGCGCTAATCCTGCCCGAGCCTCCCGCACGACGGTCATAAAACTCAGCGAAGAGCCGCTGACGTGAACGGAAGGGATTACTTGCCCCCGGCCTCGCCGTTCGGAAACGCCGCGCGCGCCAGTCCGCTGCGCAATCGCACGGTGCCGTTCTCGATGCTCGCCAGCCCCAGCGCGCACAGCGCGTTCAGCGCCGCTCCCTGCTCGGCGATCTTCTTGCTCGCTCCCCACGACGCCTCGTACCGCGCCCCGCTGATCTCCACGCACACGTGGAACTGCTTGGAGTGGTCCGGACCGCGGGACCCCAGCACCACGTACTCCGGCGTCGTCGTCATCCGCTGCTGCGCGTACTGCTGCAGGATGCTCTTGAAGTTCTCCTGGTGGCCGCTCTGCGCCGCCCGGTCGATCCGCGGCTGCAGCAGCGGCAGCAGGAAGTTCCGCACCGGCTCGATCCCCCCGTCGATGTAGATCGCCGCGATGATCGCCTCGACAGCCGCCGCCGCCAGGCTGCTCGGCAGGGCCGCCTGCGTCTTCATCCCCTTCCCGATCGAGAGGTGCTCTTCGATGTTCATCTCCTTGCCGATCTCGGCGCAGGAGATGCGGCTCACCACCGCGCTCTTGATCTTCGTCATCTCCCCCTCCAGCAGGTGCGGGTACTGCTCGTAGATCCGCTGACAGACGACCAGGCCGAGCACCGCGTCGCCCAGGAACTCGAGCCGCTCGTTGCTCTTCACCCGCGCGTCCGTCACGCTCGCGTGCCGGAACGCGAGGTCGATCAGCGACACGTCGCGGAACTGGTAACCGATCTTCTGCTCAATTGGATGGCGCACGAACAAGCGGGTTTGACCTCCGACGCGGGGCGTCGTCGTTTCCGCGGGAGGGGGGGTCGTGCGCCTGCGGCCCCTGCATCCGAGCCGACAAGGCCCGGAGAGGAACCGGAGGCGAACGGCCTGTCCCGCGCTGCCCTCTTCATCGGTCTGAACAGGGCGGCTCTTGGCGGTACGAGTCTAGATGCCCGCCGGATTCGCAGAGGACCCGCCCACAATCCGAACATGCACGCTCGGGTGAGCAAAACATGGACCGACGGCCGGTTCACGTCTAGCATCACGACCCGGCTCAGCCGGCACCAGCAAGGACCACGCCCATGGGCATGCACTACAACAAGCGGATCAGCAAGACCAAGCGCAAGCGGAAGATCGGTTTCCGCGCCCGGATGGCCACCAAGGCCGGCCGGAAGATGATCAACCGCAAGCGCGCCATGGGCCGCTCGCTCAACGTCGCCGACGAGACGTACTGAATCCTGCTCAACAATCGATCGTTCAAGCGCCCGCCTTTCGGCGGGCGTTTTTCTTTCGCCGGCTGCCAGCGCGAGCGGCACCGCTCCTGCGCCAAGGCGAGCAGCTCTTTTCGCTCACCTCTCCGCGCGCTCCGCGAGGATCTCCGAAAGCTCATCCGCCTGATGATCCGCGTGGTAACTGCTGCGCACCAGCGGCCCGCTTTCCACCACCCGGAACCCCTTTGCCAGCCCCACCCGCTTGTACGAAACGAACTGCTCCGGCGTCACGAACCGGTCGATCGGCAGGTGGTTCCGCGTCGGCTGCAGGTACTGCCCGATCGTCAGGATGTCGCACCGTCCGTTGCTGGATGCGGTCTTCGACAGCAGGTCGTCCATGAACCCCTCAACCTCTTCGTCGCGCTCGCCGATCCCCACCATGATCCCCGTCTTCGCCACAACGCCCTGTTCCTTCACCCGGCGCAGCAGCTCCAGCGAGCGGTCGAACTTTGCGCTCGGCCGCACCGCCGGGTACATGCGGCGGATCGTCTCCAGGTTGTGGTTGATGATGTGCGGTCGCGCGTCGATCACCATCTGCAACGCGCCCCAGTTCCCTTCGAAATCAGGGATCAAAACCTCGATGCTCAGCCCGGGGCACGCGTCCCGCGTCCGCTGGATCGTCTCCGCCCAGATCGACGCGCCGCCGTCGGGCAGCTCGTCGCGGTTCACGCTCGTGATGACGATGTGCTTCAGCCCCGACCCCTGCTGCATCGTGCGCAGGCTCTCCGCCACTCGCCGCGGCTCGTCCTTGTCGAGCGTCACCGGCCGGCCCGTCTTCACGTTGCAGAACCCGCACGCCCGGGTACACGTGTCCCCCAGGATCATGATCGTCGCCACGCCCCGCGCCCAGCACTCGCCCATGTTCGGGCAACCCGCCTCCTGGCACACCGTCACCAGCCGCGCCTCCGCCAGCGTGTCACGGAGCTTCTCGTACTCAGGCCCCCCCGGCACCTTCGCCTTCAGCCACGGCGGCTTGCGACGGGGCTGCATCTGCTGCACACCTTCGGCGTTGTTGAGAACCATCCCCGACAGGCTCAGTATCGGCGCGTCGACCCGCCGCAACGGGTCACCTCCCGCCGGCCGCGGGTGCCGCGCAAGCGTGCGGCGAACGCCCTCCTCCGCGGCGTTCAACGGGGCGCGGGGGAGAGATGATGAAGTCGGGTCGTGCATCGGGGCCTGAACTGTACGACGGCCGGTGGCGTAAGGGGTCGTCGGCCGCAACCACCCGATCGTGGGCGGTCCCAAGGACGCGCAATTCGTGCGCGTATCAGGAGGAGAGTCGAGACAGAGAAGACCCACGCGCCGCCGCCTCCAACCATTCGCCCGATGGAACCTGTTGGGGCTGCGTTCGCAAAAGAATGTGTGCTAACCTCTCTACCCGCCTCCAGGGCGGGCCGATGGAGGAGGGTTCAGGCGCTGTTCGCCGATGGACAGCGTCGTGAACTTGGCGGCATTACGCCGATCGTGCCAGATTTAAGGAGTGGGCTGTGAGCCATCCGTCCCCGAAGAACGTTGTTATCACCCCCAAGCGCGCGGGGCTGGTGCTCATGCTCGCGGCAGCGGCCGGCGGCCTGACCGGCTGCGAGACCGACTCCTATTTCAATCCTTCGCAGGTCGGCCGGATGGAGACCACCCCCACCATCGTCCCCATCCTCGATCGGCTCAACGTCGTTGAGGGAGGCGATGCGGCCAACCCCAACACCTTCAGCCAGCCCACCACCGAAGACCTGCTGATGGAGCCCGAGTCCTACCGCATGGGCCCGGGCGACGGCATCCTCATCAAAATCCAGGACTTCTTCGAGATCGGCCAGCCCGAGGAGTTCGAGCGGATCCTTGACGACCGAGGCTTCATCGAGCTCCCGAAGCTCGGACAGGTTTTCGTCGCCGGTCAGACCGGGGACGAGGCCAGCCAGACCATCGCCCGCGCCATCCGCAACAAGCGACTGCTCACCGAGCCGATCGTCGACGCCAACGCCGTCCAGCGCCGCAAGCAGACGTACAACATCATGGGCGGCGTTCTCAACCCTGGCAGCTACAACGTCCCGCGCCCCGACTTCCGGCTCCTCGAAGCGCTCGCCAACGGCGGCCGTTTCAGCGAGAACGTGCAGTGGGTCTACGTGATCCGCACCGTGGCCCTCACCACGCCCGCGGGCCAGCCCGCGCCCGCCGCCACACCCGGCGCAGACGGCAATCCCGCCGCGCCGGCACCAGTCACGCCGCCCAGGAGCGACTCGGTCATCGACCTCATCGACTCGCTCGACACCCCACCCGGCGCAAAGCCCGGAACTGACGCGCCCCCGGCCGCTCCCAGCGCGCCCGAGCCTGCGCCCGCTCCCGCGCCGACGCCCGAGCCTGCGCGCCAGGTCCCGGCGATCGACATCGACACCGCGCGCCCCGTCAACGCCGCGCCGGCTGCGCCGCAGGTCCCCGCCAGCGAGTGGCAGTTTGTCAACGGCCAGTGGGTCAAGGGCCCGGCCGGCAGGGCGACGACAACGGACCCTGCCGCCGGCGTCCTCACGCAGCGCGTCATCCAGATCCCGATGCAGGCGCTGCTCAACGGCGCCCCGCAGTACAACATCGTCGTACGCCCGGGCGACACGATCCGCGTGCAGTCGCTCGCCGAGGGGATCGTCTACGTTCACGGGAACGTCAACCGGCCCGGCGTCTACAACCTGCCGCAGACCGGCCGCATGACCATCATCCGCGCCATCGCCGCCGCCAGCGACCTCAACGACATC
>DASPMT010000042.1:0-14510 GCA_035626935.1 Phycisphaerales bacterium
CCCTTACACTTCCGACCGGGCCTTTCCCCGGGGCGATCACACGGAATCCACAATGCTCACCAACGTCATCCTGCGCGCAGCCGTCACCGCGTTCCTGCTCTCGATGGCCGGCATGCCCGCGTTTGCCCAGCAGCGCTTCGACCCTGAGACTGGCCGCAACCTCGCCAACTACCCGCCCTCAGTCTTCTTCGACCACAAGCACCTCAAGCTCGTCATCGACATCCCCGACATCGAAACCGCCGCGTTCGACGGCATCGCCACCCTGACCACGGCGCCCATCGGCGTCGCACGCTCCACCGTCACGCTCAACGCTCGCAAGACCCTCTCCTTCTCGAAGGTCATCGTGGACGGCGAACCCGCCTCGTTCGTCCATGAGGACGAGCTCCTCACCGTCACGCTCCCCCGGGCCGCGGCGCCCGGCGCCGACGTCAAGATCGAGATGACCTATCACGCCGACAAACCCACCGCCAACGCATCGGGCCTCAACTGGTTCAAGACGCGCAGGGGCGAGGGGCGCGAGAAGCAGGGCGCCATGGTCTACAGCCAGGGGGAGAGCGACTACAACTCCTACTGGTTCCCCTGCCACGACTACCCCAACGACAAGCTCACCACCGAGATCGTCGTGACCGTCGACAGCGGATACGAGGTGGTCAGCAACGGGCGCGTCCTCTCCAAAGAGCCGGGCAGCCCGCGGACGGTGACCGTCTCCGGCGACGACGGCGGCGAGCTTCAGTCGATGCGCGACCGCACCACCTGGCACTGGCTGCAGGACAAGCCGCACGCGACGTACCTCGTCATGCTCGCCATCGGAAAGTTCGACGTCGTCGATGTCAACGCCAACCAGCCCGGCGTGCCCATGCCCGTGTACGGACCCATCGGATCCGCGGCCGATCTCAAGGAGGTCTTCAAGAGCACGCCCGCGATGGTGAAGCACTTCGAAGAGCTCTTCGACGAGCCGTACCCGTGGGACAAGTACGCGCAGGTGATCGTCCGCAACTTCCGCTGGGGCGGAATGGAGAACACCTCCGCCACCACCCTCGCCGAGTACGCCGCGGGCGGCGCACCGGGGAGCCAGGACGACCTCATCAGCCACGAGCTCGTCCACCAGTGGTTCGGCGACCTGATGACCTGCCGGAGCTGGGAACACCTCTGGCTTAACGAAGGGTGGGCCACCCTGGGCGAATGGCTCTGGACGCAGAAAACACAAGGGGACGACGCCTACCTGCGCGAAGCCCGGCAGGCCCTTAACATCCTCAAGGTCACCGCCAACAAGCCCCTCCCCGAGGGTGTCGCGATGGTCAGCCGCTACTACCGCCACATCGACGACAACTTCTCCAAGGCCGAGGACCCCTACAAGCGCGGCGGCTTCTTTCTGCACATGCTCCGCGAGCGCCTGGGCGATGACGTCTTCTGGAAGGGCGTGCGTCTCTACATCGATCGCTATAAGTTCCAGTCCGTCGAGACCGGCGACTTCCGCCGCGTGCTGGAGGAGGCCAGCGGCCAGTCGCTCGAGCGTTTCTTCGACCAGTGGGCGTTCCGCCCCAGCATGCCCGCCCTGAAGGTGGCGCACACCTATAACGACCAGAGCCGCCGGATGACCGTGACGGTCGAACAGACGCAGAAGATCGACGCCGACAATCCCGCCTACGCGCTCCGCCTGCCGATCTACTGCGAATTCCCAGTCCGCGAAGACGCCGAGCAGTTCCCGGGCCGCTGGCTCTACATCGACACCGACACGACGTCCACCACCGAGACGTTCGACCTTCCGATGCGGCCAAACCGTGTCCGGATCGACCCCAACGCCTCGCTCCTGGCCCGCATCAACGAGCAGCGGTCCGGCGGCGAATAGGGCAGGAACAAGCCGCCCCGCCGCCTGAGGCTCACCGGCTTCGCCGCGCGTCTTTGCAGAGCTAGAGGTCCATCCCAAAGTCGACCCACGTCGCACCGTGGGTGAGACCTCCCGTGCTGATGCGCTCGACACCGGTCGCCGCCACCGCGCCGATCGTCTCCAGCGTGACGCCGCCGCTCGCCTCCAGCTCGACGCGCGCCTGCGCGGCGTCGCGCAGCGCGACCGCCTCGCGGAGCTGCTCGACCGTCATGTTGTCCAGGAGGACGATGTTCACCCTGTCGTCGCCCGGCCCGCAGGCGCCGCCGTCAACGACCTGCCGGAACTGCTCCAGCGAGTCCACCTCCAGCATGACAAACCGCAGCCCCTCCTTCGGTGCCTCAAGACGCGCGCGACGCACCGCCTCGCGCACCTGCTCGGCCAGCGGCATCCCTTCATGGTCCTCCCGCAGCGCCGCAAGGTGGTTGTCCTTGATCAGGACCGCGTCGTGCAACCCCAGCCGGTGGCAGTGCCCCCCGCCGCACCGCACCGCGTACTTCTCCATCAGCCGCAGGCCGGGCGTCGTCTTGCGCGTGTCGTACACCCTCGCCCGTCCGCCCGCCGCCTTCGCGGCCGCGACGTACGCCGCCGTGCGCGTCGCGACACCCGACAGCCGCATGATGAAGTTCAGCAGCACGCGCTCCAGCGTCACCATCGACGACAGGTTCCCTTTGAGTGTCGCCACAGCCGCCCCCGCCGCGACGCTGTCGCCGTCGGCCGCGTGCAGCTCCACGTCGACGTCCGCGCGATACGCGGTCAGCACGTCGTCGATCAGCGCCAGCCCCGACACCACGCACGGCCGGCGCGCCGAGATGCGGCCCGCCCCCTTCGCCCACGGCTTGATGAACGCCTGCGTCGTCACGTCGGCGTGCGGCCAGTCCTCACCCAGGTCCTCTTCGCGCGCCAGCTCGATCAGCCGACGCACGATCCCGTTCCCCCGCGGCGTGTCGCGGAAGTGCGCAAACAGGTCCTCCAGCGAGAGGTCGTTCAGGTCCAGCATGAGCGGATGGTACAGATCGGCGGTAGCATTCGATATGAGCCCCCCCACCCCCGCGCCCGCCTCGCAACTCCTCGCCGGCAAGACCGCCCTCATCGTCGGGATCGCCAACGACCGCTCCTACGCCTGGTACATCGCCGAAGCCCTGCACCAGCACGGCTGCCGGCTCGCCTTCACGCACCTCCCCGGCGACAAGAATGAGAACCGCACCCGCAAGGCCGTCGACGCGCTGGGGATCAAGGACGCCTGGTTCGCCCCGATGGACGCGGGCAAGGACGACGACATCGACGCGGCGTTCGCCAGGTACACCGAGAAGCACGACGCGCTGCACATCCTCGTCCACTCGATCGCTTTCGCCGACCGCGAGTGGCTCCAGCCCGGGAAGTTCACGCTCACGCCGCGCGAGGCCTACAGGAGCGCGGTGGACATCTCCGCCTACACGCTCGTCGCCCTCAGCAGGCGCGCGCAGCCGATCATGGCGCGCAGCGGCGGCGGCAGCGTCATGTGCATGAGCTACTACGGCGGCGAGAAGGTCGTGCCCGGCTACAACGTCATGGGCGTCGCCAAAGCGGCGCTGGAGTGCTCCGCGCGGTACCTCGCTTATGAGCTCGGGCCCGACAAGATCCGCGTCAACTGCATCAGCGGCGGCTACCTCCGCACGCTCGCCTCCTCGGCCGTCGGCGGAGCCGACAAGATCATGGAACGCGTCGCCGCCTACAGCCCCCTCCGCCGCAACGTGGAAGGGTCCGACGTGGGCGGCACCGCCGTCTACCTCGCAAGCGACCTCTCCAGCGGCGTCACCGGCGAGACCATCTACGTCGACAGCGGCATCAACACCGTCGGTCTCTGAGAGACCCGCCAAGCCTTTGAATTCAAGCAAACCGGCCGCGATCGCCGAAGGGGTGCCCATGCGCGTGCACGGCTTTGGCAACAACCCGGGGTACGGGCAGGGGCCGACCGGCCCCGACCGGGCCGGCAAGGACGGCCACCGCCAGGGGCAAGAGCACGAGCAGCAGAAGAAAAAACCGCAGGACGAGGATGAAGTAGAGCTCCACGCACCCAATCCGGCGGACCCCTCGGCCGCGCCCCCGGTCCCGCTCAAGCCGCAGAAGCCGCCCTCCGGTAAGCAGCCGCCGCTCGACCTGTCGGCGTGAACGCCGCTCCGCAAACCCCTACGCGCCCGCCGGCGCCGGGTGCTTGACCTGTGCCAGGGCCGCGAGGAAGTCGGCCGCCCAGCGGTAGATGTTGTGACTCTCGACGCGCATCCGCATGCGGGCCATCCGCGTCCTCGCTTCGGCGGGGTCCATGTCGAAGGCCCGCCTGATCGCCGCGGCGAACTGCTCGGTGTCGTACGGGTTGATCACCAGCGCATCGGGCAGGTCACGCGCTGCGCCGGCGAACTCCGACAGGATGAGCACGCCGGGTGCCGCCTCGCCGTCATTCTCCCCGTTCTCCTGCTTGGCGCTGACGAACTCCTTGGCGACCAGGTTCATCCCGTCGTGGAGGGAGCTGACAAGGCAGACATCGGCCATCCTGAGGAAGGCGTGGACGGTGTCCCCGTCGTGATGACCGACAAGGAAATGCACGGGCTTCCATTCGCCGGTCTGGTCGTCCCCTTGGGTGTGCCGCCAGTTGATCTTGTCGGCCATCGCCTCCAGCTCCGATACCAGCTCGCGGTACCGCGGGATGTGCGTGCGGCTGGGCGCTCCGAGCTGAACGAACGAGACCTTTCTCTTCTGCTGCGGGTTCGCCTCGAAGAACCGGTCGATAGCGCGGAGCCGCTCGGCGATCCCCTTGGTGTAATCGATGCGGTCGACGCCGACCGCGAGCCGGATCCCCTCGATCCCGTACCTGGCGCGCAGATCGGCGGTCTGCTGGCGCAAGGCGTCCCCCGACGGCACGCCGCGCTCGCTCCATGGCTGCACGCTGATCGGGAACGGCTTGACGCTCGCGGTGCGCTCCTTGATGTGAACGGAGAAGCGGTCCCAGTCGAGCCGCGCCTCGACCATCCGGTCGACCGACTCGAGGAAGTTGTTGCAGTGCTGCTGGAGGTGGAAGCCGACCAGGTCGGCGCCGAGCATGCCCTTGAGGATCTCGACCCTGTACGGACAGATCCGGAACGCCTCGGCGTTGGGCCAGGGGATGTGCCAGAAGAGCCCCACGCGGAGGTCGGGGCGCTCGGCCTTGATCATGCCGGGCACGAGGGCGAGCTGGTAATCCTGCACCATCACGACAGCCGACTCGGGCCCGATCTCCTCCAGCACGGCGTCGGCGAAGCGCTTGTTGGCGCGCTTGTAATGCTCCCAATCCTCCGCCCGGAAGATGGGACGCTCGTGTGTCAGGTGGCAGAGCGGCCAGAGCCCCTCGTTGGAGAAGCCGTAGTAGTACCCCTGCTCCTCCTCCTTGCTGATCCACACGCGGCGCAGCGTGTACCGCGGGTCGGCGGGAGGGACGGCGATGCAGCCAGAAGCGTTGGCCGTCTGCCGGTCGGCGCTGCCCGCGCCGTGAGCGACCCAGAGGCCACCACAGGCGCGGAGCACCGGGTCGAGCCCGGTGACCAGCCCGCTGGCGGGCATTACCAGGCGCGGCTTGCCGTCCTTCAGCTCGTGCATGTACGGCTCGCGGTTGCTCACCACCACGAGTTGGCTGCCGCCGAGGCTGTCGATCGCGTGGGCGCGGAGCCGCTCGCGCGTCCAGGCCCGCTCCGACTTGACTATCTCCTGCGCCTGGTCCCACTCCTGGTTGCGGGCGGTACGGAGGGAGATCGCCAGGCGGGCGCTCTCGTCGGCAAGGCGGGGAACGGGCAACCCCTTGGGCGGCGAGGTCGCATCGCCGCCGAAGCGGAGCCGGCGCATCCACTCGGCGAGCGTGTTGAGCGGGCGCTCGAAGAGCGCCCACGCCGCGCCAGAAGTAAGGAGGAAGATCGCGGCCGTCACCCCAAGCGTCCAGAAGAGCCCGTTGAGCAGCCCGCGCGTGACGCGGTCCTCGATATACAGCGCATCGTGGAAGACCAGAAGGGTCCCCACGGTGCGGGCCTGTGCGTCGATAAGCGGATGGGCGAGGACGTGGATGCTCCCGCTGGGGGTGCGGAGCATCTCCGAGACGTCATCACCCTCGGCGATCGCGGACTGCGCTATCGCGGCGATCGAAACGTCGATCTCGGGCACCGACCGGCCCGCCGCGACGACGGTCCCGCCTGCGTCCAGCACGGTCATGCCGAGCAGGCGCGAGTGCCCGTCGAGCTGAAGCGGCAGGCGCTGCTCCTCACCGGGCGAAGTGAGCGCGCCGCTCGCCGCCGGGCTGTGCACGCGTGCCCACGCGGCCGCTCGCCGGTGAAGATCATCGAGCGCCTGGTCGCGCGACCGAGCGACCTGCGTCCAGCAGACCACAGCGGTGGCGACGCCGGCCAGGATGGAGACGGCGATCCCCAAGCGCAGAGAGCGTGATGTTCGGGCAAAGGTCTTGATCAACCGGGACCTCCTGGCGGGACGGCGAGCGCAGCGCGGGCTTGAGATGGCTGGCCGGCGGCTCGGCGCGGTGACGCGGCCCCCTGCCGCGCGCGACCGTGCCCCCCGGCTTGACAGGATACACGCGGCGCGATGATGGGAGGTCATCGAACGGGTAAACCTTCTCTCACGCCGCGTTCACTCTTCGGCTCGACCCGCGCGGGGGCATGGGGCGTACCTTGCCGCGTGACGATGCCGAGCCTCCCTCACGCACGCCTGAGCGCACTGGCGGTGGCCCCGTCGCTGCTGATCGCCTGCGACTTCGACGGGACGGTGTCGCCGATCGTGCCCGACCCCGACCATGCGCAGATCGACGTGCGCTGCCTCGCCGCGCTCGACAAGCTGCTGACGCTCCCGCACACGTCGATCGCTTTTATCTCCGGTCGGCCCGCGCACTGGCTGCGAAACGCGACGACGGCGCTGCCGGACGTGCTGGTGTACGGAAGCCACGGCGCCGAGCGGGTTCACCCGGTGCCGCGTGCCAAGCGCAGGCCGGACACGGGTCTTGTCCGGTCGGTGGCGCACCAGCTCAAAGGGCTGGTCCCGCGGTGGCCCGGAGCGCACGTCGAGGAGAAGCCCTTCGGCGCCGCGCTGCACTACCGCCGCGCGGAGAAAGGAGAGTCGGTGGCGTCGGAGGTGGCCGATGCGGCGCGGTCGGTCGCGTCTGGGCTGGTGGGCGTGGCGGTGAAGCTCGGATCGATGGTCGTGGAGCTGACAACCTCCAGCGATCACAAGGGGACCGCGGTCAACGAGGCGAAGCGCCGGGCGGGCGCGGCGCACGCGGTCTTCTTCGGCGATGACATCACCGACGAAGACGCCTTCGCAGCCCTGGAGGGGCAGGATGTGGGGGTGAAGGTCGGGCCCGGGCCGTCCGTCGCCGAGGCTCGCGCGGCCGACATCGCCGAGGTGGCGGTGATCCTCGAGCAGCTCTACACCGTGCGGAAGGCGTGGCTGGACTCGCGCCGCCTGCCGGCGCTGGCCGACCATTCGGTGCTGTCGGACTTGCGGACCGTGGCCGTGGTGTCGCCGCGCGGGCGGGTGGTGTGGCTCTGCCTGCCGCGGGTTGACTCGCCCGCGGTGTTCGCGGAGCTTCTGGACGGCGGGCGCGCGGGGTTCTTCGCGGTCGAGCCGCTGGACGCCGGCGCCGCGGACCCCGAGCAGGCGTACGTTGATTCGACGATGACGCTGCGGACGAAGTGGAACGGCGGCGCCGACGCCGGCGGGATCGATGTGCTGGACTATCTGGACTGCTCCGGCGGCCGCGCGACGCAGCGCGCGGGGCGCACCGACCTCGTGCGGGTGATCTCGGGGAAGGGACGGGTGAAGGTGACGTTCGCGCCGCGCCTGGACTTCGGCCGGTTCCCCACGCGGCTGAAGACCGGCGACGGCGAGTGCTGCTGGATCGAGGTGCTCGACGCGCCGGACTCGATGATCCTGGCCGGGCCTCCGACCCCCTGGACGGTCACGCGCGCAGAGGGCGGCAAGCACGACACGGCTGAAACGGTCATCGATCTTGACGCGTACGCCGGGAGCGTCACGCTCGAGCTCCGCTACGGGACGCGCAACAGCGGTCCCAGCCGCGTCGCCGAGCCGGTGCGGCGGGCGCGGACGGAGCAGGAGTGGTCGGGGTGGGCGAAGGGACTGACGCTGCCGGCCGTGCACACGCACCTGGTGGAGCGGAGCGCGGTGCTGCTGAAGGCGCTGACGTACGGGCCGTCGGGCGCGCTTCTGGCGGCGGCGACGACGAGCCTGCCGGAGCAGCTCGGCGGCGTGCGGAACTGGGACTACCGGTTCTGCTGGCCCCGCGACGCGGCGCTGGCGGCGACGGCGCTGGTCCGGCTCGGGAGCGCCGGGGAAGCGATGCGGCTGGCGGAGTGGCTGGTGGGCGTGGTGGACACGCTGGACTCGCCCGAGCGGCTGCGCCCGCTGTACACGGTGACGGGCCAGGAGCTGCCCGCGGAGGCCGAGATCGGCGAGCTTGCGGGGTACGGCGGCAGCAGGCCGGTGCGTGTGAGCAACGCGGCGGCGACGCAGGTGCAGCTCGACGTGTTCGGACCGATCGCCGACATGCTGGCCACGCTGGCGGAGACCGGGGTGCCGGTCTCTCCCGACTACTGGCGGCTCACACGGGCGATCGTCACGGCGGTGGAGGCGCGATGGGAGGAGCCCGATCACGGGATCTGGGAAATCCGCGGACCCAAGCGGCACCACGTGCACTCGCGGCTGATGTGCTGGCACGCGGTCGATCGTGCCTTGGTCGTGCACCGCGCCGTAGCGGGAGGCGGGAACGCGCGGTGGGAGAAGCTGCGCGACACGATCGCGGCGGACATCCTGGAAAAAGGGTGGAACGACCGCACCGGTGCGTTCACGGTCGCCTACGGGCATGAGGAAATGGACGCGACGGCGCTGCTGGTCGGGTTGGTGGGGCTGGTGGATGTGAAGGACCATCGCTGGGAGCGCACCGTGAACGCGGTGCGACGGTCGCTGCAGCGCGGCCGCCCTCCCGGTCCGGTGACGGTCCTGCGGTACGTGGAAGACGACGGCCTGCCGGGGCGGGAAGGGGGCTTTGTGATCTGCACGACGTGGCTCGTCGAAGCGCTCATCACGCTTGGACGCATCGACGAGGCACGGGACGTGCTCGACAGCGTGGCGGCCCAAGCAGGAAGGACCGGCACGCTGACCGAGCAGTACGACGTGCCGACGTCCAGCACCCTGGGGAATTTTCCGCAGGCGTACTCGCACCTGGGGTTCATCAACGCGGCGGTGCGGCTGGCGGCGGTCCAGGGAAGCAGGTAGCCCGAGAACGCGCGCCCGCGGCACGGATGGCAGCATCACCCGGCCGCGGCGCCCGGTTCGGCGGCGCCGACCCAAACAGCGTTCCGGACTGGTAAGCTGCGCGAATGATGAACGTTCGCGCTGCGTTGCTCGTCGTTGTCGCCCTGGTGTTGGCCGGGTGCCGCGTCGGTGAGCCCGCCGGACCAGAGCCGCTGTCGGTGATGTCGTTCAACATCCGGTACGGCACCGCGAACGACGGCGAAGACCGGTGGGAGAAGCGGCGCGGCCTGGTCATGGACGTGATCAAGGCGCACGACCCGGACGTGATCGGGCTGCAGGAGGCCCTGAGATTCCAGATCGACGAGATCCGGGCAGCGATGCCGGGGTACGCGGAAGTAGGCGTCGGCAGGGACGACGGGAAGAGCAAGGGAGAGTTCTCGGCGGTGCTGTACCGCGCAGGACGCCTCTCCCTCGCGGCCCCCGACGCAGGCGGGACGTTCTGGCTGAGCGACACGCCGGAGAAAGTCGCGAGCAGGACGTGGGGCAACGGCATCACGCGTGTGTGCACGTGGGCGCGACTGCGCGAGGCCGACGGGAGGGAGTTTGTGGTGTACAACACCCACCTTGACCACCAGTCGGAGCCGTCCCGCCGCAAGAGCGTGGAGCTGATCGCCTCGCGGATCGAAAAGCGCGACGTTCGCGTGCCGGTCATCCTGACGGGCGACTTCAACACGGGGGAGGGGTCGCCGTCGATCCGGTTTGTGACCGGGCAGGCGGCGAGCGCTGCAGGCGGCGGCGTGGACGGGTGGAAGGGCCTAGTGGACACGTTCCGCGTCATTCACCCCGATGAGAGGAACGTGCGGACCTTCCACGCGTTCAAGGGAGTCGGGGATACGACGGGGAAGGGCGGCCCACAGGGCGCGCTCACGGAGAAGATCGACTTTGTGTTTGTGGACACAGGCTGGGAAGTGCTGGATGCGGCGATCGACCGGACCCAGCGCCAGGGGCGGTATCCCTCAGACCATTTTCCGGTCGTGGCAAGGGTGAGGATGAAGTCCCAGCCGCGACGGTGAAGGCGCCGAACGGTGCGCAGCCGGAGCGGCCGACGTCGAGCGCTGCCACCGGATCGCTCGGCAGGCCGGAGGAGTGAGGTCAGGCACGAGCGCGCTTGTGGGTCAGCGTGATACGGACCTGGTCGTAGTCGATGGTGTCGTCGCCCTCTTCGGCCAGGCGCGCCCGGACGGCGCCGACGGCGTTTGATCGTGACCGCTCGGCGGCGGCGAGGATGCGGTTCTGGGCGGCGCGGCCGACCCACGGGTCGATGCTGGCGGGAAGCTCCGAAGTGATGAAGTCGCAGAGGTAGCCGGTCACCGTGCTCCGGGCGCGCCCGGTCTTCTGGACCACCTCCTCGATCTGGGCGCCGCGGCGGAAGAGAGGGAAGGCGGCGGTCGCATTTGCGGTGATGCGCGGGGTGTCGTCGTCGCCGCTGCTGTTACGCGAGGGCGTGAGATTGGCCTGGAGCTGGTTGTCGAGGCAGAACTGCGCGATCGCCGCGACCACCGGCTGGCCCAGGTCCTGGGCTTTCTGTTTGCCGATGCCGCGGACGCCGGTGAGGCCGCTGGCGCTGGTCGGGCGGACGCGGCAGAGCTCTTCGAGGACGGCGTCGCTGGCGATGACGTACGGGGGCACCCGGCGTTCCTCCGCAAGCCTGCGCCGGAGGCCGCGGAGGATCTCGAAGAGCTCGGACTCCTGACGGTTGAGAGGGCGGGCGTCTGTTGCGACCGCTCCGCCGCTGCTCCTGCGTCGGCGGGCGCCCGCGCCCTCGGCGACGAGGTCTTCCTTGGGTTCGACGAGGCGGGCGGTGACCTGGCTCTTCATCACGGCCGCGGCGTCGGGCCCGAGCTCGATGGTGGGGTACTCGCCGGTGCTGCGGGCCAGGGCGCCGGAGTCGACGAGCTGGTTGACGAACGCGTTGAGGCGGTCCTCGCGGATGTCCCGGAGGATGCCGAAGGTGCTGAGGGTGTGGTGGCCGCGCTGGGTGATGGTTTCGGCGCTCGAGCCGCGGAGGACCTGCACGAGGTGGCGTGCGCCGAACGACGAGGCGCGGCCGTAACCCATCTGGTTCATGCGGGCGACGCAGGAGACGATCTTGCGGGCGATGTCGTGGCCGCCTTCGACCTCGAGGAGTTCCTTGAGGCAAACGTCGCAGGCGCCGCAGTCGTCACTGGGGTAGCTCTGACCGAAGTACTCGCAGAGGGCGCGGTGGCGGCAGCGGCTGCCGCTGGCGAGGTTCTGCATCTGGTCGATGAGGGCCCGCTGGGCCTCGACGTACTCGGGGCTGACGGGGACCTCGCTCTCGGCGGCGCTGCGGTCGACCAGGCCCCGGAGGCGGACGGCGTCGGCGTTTGAGTAGAGCAGGAGGCACTCGGCGGGAAGGCCGTCGCGCCCTGCACGCCCGGTTTCCTGCTGGTACCCCTCGACGGACTTTGGCATGGCGGCGTGGACGACGATGCGCACGTCGCCGCGGTCGATGCCCATGCCGAAGGCGACTGTCGCGACGACGACCGAGAGGCGTTCGCTCTTGAAGTCGTCGCTGACTCTGGCGCGTGCGGCGGGCGTCATGCCGGCGTGGTAGGCGGCGGCGTTGATCCCCTTGTCCTTGAGCGACTCGGCCAGCGCGTCGGTGTCTTTGCGGGAGAGGCAGTAGACGATCGCGGCGTTGTCGGGCCCGTGCCGGGCAATGGCGTCTCGCGTCTGCTTAACGACGTCCACACGCGGGAGGATGCGGTAGGTAAGGTTGGGCCGGTCGAAGTCGCCCACGAGGACGGCCGGGTCGCGCAGGCCGAGCTGCTCGACGATGTCCTCGCGGACGCGCGGCGTGGCGGTCGCGGTGTATGCGCCGATGGTGACGCCGGGCAGGACGTCGCGGAGCTCGCGCAGGCGCCGGTACTCGGGGCGGAAGTCGTGGCCCCACTGACTGATGCAGTGGGCCTCGTCGATGGCGATGTGCGCCGGGTTTGCCTTCACGACAAAGGCCATGAAGGACGGCGAGAAGAGACGCTCGGGGGCGACGAAGAGGATCTTCAGGTCGCCAGCGTTGACGCGCGAACGGACCTCGTTGAATTCATCGATCTCCATTTTGCCGAACATCGCGGCCGCGGGAACGCCGGCGAGGCGGAGCCCGGCGACCTGGTCCTGCATGAGGGAGATGAGCGGCGAGACGACGAGGGTGAGACGGTCCGTCACAAGAGGCGGGACCTGGTAGCAGAGGCTCTTGCCGCCGCCGGTGGGGAGGACGGTGAGGGAGTCGCGGCTGGCCAGTGTGGCGGCGATGGACTCGCCCTGGAGTGGGCGGAGGGTGTCGAAGCCCCAATACTGGGAGAGGACTTCGCGCACACCGTGGGGCATTGTGGTTGGGGGGGCGGGCGGGGACATCGGGGAATGTTAGGGTGAGAGCGATCGAGTTCAAAGTGCGAGCTCAGGCCGCGTTGCGGCAAAGAAGCAGGCCGGCGCCTTGGCTCTACGCTCTGGTGAAACAAGGAGCGCACCATGTCGCAAAGGCTGGACTACATCAAGGCATCTCCCGAGGGGTTCAAGGCGATGATGGGGGTCGAGGGGCACGTAAAAGGGTCGGTCGAGAAGCAGCTGCTGCACCTTGTGAAGCTCCGGGCCTCGCAGATCAACGGGTGCGCGTTCTGCATCGACATGCACTGGCGCGAGGCGCGGGCGGACGGGGAGGGTGAGCAGCGGCTCTACTCGCTTGACGCGTGGCGGGAGGCGCCCCTCTACAGCGAGAAAGAACGCGCGGCGCTCGGGTGGACCGAGGCGCTGACATCGATCGCGTCGACGCACGCGCCCGACGAGGCGTTCGCCGCGGCCCGTGCCCAGTTCAGCGACAAGGAGCTCACGGACCTGTCGTGGGCGGTCGCGGCGATCAACGCGTGGAACCGCATAGCGATCGGATTCAGGGTGGCGCCGAAGGCTGTTTGAGCGAGCTGGAGCGGCTGGAAAAGGAAGTTTCGAAGAGCTTCAGGGTCGCTTCATACGGCCCTTGCAGGTCGCCCTACGCACCCGTTGTGAACCAGGCCGCACACCACCCTCTGAAGAAAGAGAACACCCATGAAGCACACACAGATCGTCGCTCTGATGCTCGTCGCCGGCTCGACAATGGCGGTTCTCTCCGCGTGCTCGCAGGAGCGGACAACGGCCTCTGACTCGAGTCGCGGCTATTACGACAGCGCTGGAAACTGGCGCGACGGGCACGCGGGGCGCGGCTACTACGACAGCAACGGCGTGTGGCGCAGCGACGAGAACAGGTCGTACACACGCCGGACCGATTCGAGCGGGTACTACGACAGTAACGGCGTCTGGCGCGGCTCGTCGGCCACCAGCTCGGTGTCGGTCGCGACACCGAGCGGAGGCTACTACGACAGCACGGGCACCTGGCGTCCGTCGACGGCTCAGCAGAACACCGCCGGCTCGTATGACAGCAACGGCGTGTGGCAGAGCGGGGCCACGGCCAGCGCCGCGAACCGTCCGGACCCGCACGCGACCGACCGCGGCGCTCCGATCGGCGGCGGCGCCATGACCGACAACCGCAGCACGGCAAGCACCAGCGGCGGCTACTACGACAGCAACGGCACTTGGCGCGCATCGACGACCCAGCAGAGCGCGAGCGGGTATTACGACAGCAACGGCGTATGGCAGAGCGGCGCGGCCGCCTCGGCGAGCAACCGGCTTGACCCGCACGCGACCGACCGCGGCGCCCCGGCCGGGCAGGCAGGCTCGGTGACGTACACGCAGGGCACGGCGGCGGCGGTGGGCCTGGAGAACCGGCCCGACCCGCACGCCACGTTCCGCGGCCCGCCCGTGGGCGGCGGCGCGGTTGCCGACAACCGCTCGGCTTCGGGCGGGTATTACGACAGCAACGGCGTCTGGCGCAGCACACCCAGTGACGCGAGCGTGACCGACAGCCGGATGGCCGACAAGCGGAACGGCTATTACGACAGCAAGGGCGCCTGGCAGACCGCCAAGAGCGACGCGAGCGTCAGCGTTGACAGCAACCGGGCCGACGGTTACTACGACAGCAACGGCGTCTGGCGGTCAGGCCGCGGGGACGCCCGCGTCACAGCGCCGGGCGGCTTCTATGACAGCAACGGCGTCTGGCGCAGCGACGCCCAGGCGTCACTGCGGACCGACAACCGGCCCGACGCTCACGCGACGTTCCGCGGCCCGCCCGCGGGGGGCGGGTCGCCGACCGACACGCCCATGAGCAGCGACGGCGTGCGCGTCGTGGGCGGCAACCCAAACGTCTCCACCGGCTACTACGACAGCAACGGCGTGTGGC
>DASPMT010000043.1:0-2751 GCA_035626935.1 Phycisphaerales bacterium
CCATGAGCGTGGGCGTCAGGGTCTGGACGCCGCGGCGCGGGCGCTTCTTGTCGGCGAGCCCGACGAGGCCGTGCTTGGACGAACCCGCTGCGCGGGGGCCCGCACTCGCAGCGCTCTGCGCTCCCCGGTTGCGCCGGCCGACCCTGTGATGGGCGTGGCGGTCTGAGGTCGGCCGCCGCTCGCTGACGTGGCGTTGGAGGTGGACGACCCGCGGGGAAACGGGAGACTCCGGGCCCCGGCGAGCGACCCACATCTGATCAACACGGTCGCCGCCCGGAGATCGTCATGGGCCACGTGCGTGACCGTTTCGACGCCGACCTTCGACTGGCCGGCCGCTCGGAGTCCACCCGCAAGACCTACATCGGCTGCGCGGTGCTGTTCGTCAAGTTCTTCATGCGCTCGCCCGAGCAGCTCGGCGAGAAGGAAGTCCGGCAGTTCCTGCTCAGCCTGCGGGACCGCAAGCTGTCCGTGGGTCGCTACCTGCAGTACCTCGGCGCCCTCAAGTTCCTGTTCGGGATCACGCTCGGCCGGCCGCAGGTCACGGACGGGATCCCGTGGCCGCGCATGCACCGGAAGCGGCCCGACATCCTCACCCGCGAGGAGGTCGCCCGTGTGCTCGCGGCGGCGACCACCCCGTTCTGGCGCGCGTACCTGACGACGGCGTACGCCGCCGGGCTGCGCCGCATGGAGGTCGCTGCCCTCCGCCCCGAGCACATCGATCATGCCGCGGGGCTCATCCGGGTCGCCCACGGCAAGGGCGACAAGAAGCGGGAGGTGATGCTCGATCCCGAGCTCTACCTCCAGCTGCGGGAGCACTGGCGCAGGCACGCCCTGCCGGGCCCGTGGCTGTTCCCGGCCCGGTCGCGGTCTGGCGGGTGGGCGGATCACTCCGTCGACCTCGGCCAGGCGTCCGCCGCGTTCCGCGCCGCCGCCGACGCCGCCGGGATCCGGCGGTGCCGGGTGACCCTGCACTCGTTGAGGAGCGCCTTCGCCACGCACCTCTTCGAGGATGGCCACGACATCTTCACCATCCAGCAGCTCCTCGGTCACGAGCGGCTCGAGACCACCGGCCGGTACGCCGTGGTCCGGACCGACCGGATCCGGGAGACGCCGAGCCCGTTGTCGAAGCTGCCGAAGTAGCCGGTGGTCCAATCCGCGTGTCCGGCGGCGCCGGGCACGGGGCAGGTGCGTCCCGAGGTGGCGGAGGTCTTCCGCCGCTACGGGCCGTCGTACCTGCGCCGTGTGGTGCTGACGTCCGAGCAGGGTCGGGTGCTCCGCAGCGTCATCGCATGTAGAACGGCTGCGCTGGGCGGCCACGTCGACGTCTGCGACCACTGCGGGACGTCGTGGCACCACTACAACTCGTGTCGGAACCGGCACTGCCCGACGTGCCAGGGCTGGCAGGCCGTGAAGTGGACCGCCGAGCGCCTGGAGCGGTTCATCGACACCCACCACTTCCACGTGGTCGCGACCGTCCCCCAGGAGCTGCGCTCGGTGGCGCTCGCGAACCAGCGGCTCGTCTACGACCTGCTCTTCCAGGCCGTGTCGGAGACGCTGCTGGAGCTCGCCCTCGACCGCTGGGACGCCATCCCCGCCGTCACCGCCGTCCTCCACACCTGGTCGCGGACGATGGCCTACCACCCCCACGTCCACTGCATCGTCAGCGGCGGCGGGCTCTCGACCGACGGCCGGCGCTGGGTCTCCTGTCGCCCCGGGTTCCTCTTCCCGGTCAAGGTCCTCTCCGCCCTCATCCGGGGCAAGTTCATGGCCCGCTTCGTCCGGGCCTACGAGAAGGGCACGCTCCGATTCGTCGGCACCTCCGCTCACCTGGCCGATCCGGAGGAGTTCGCAGCTCTGCGGCGCCGGCTGTACGACGCCGCCTGGGTGGTCCACGCGAAGCCGCCGTTCGGCGACTTCCACGGTCTCGTTCGCTACCTGTCGCGGTACACCCACCGCGTCGCCATCTCGTCCTCCCGCCTGCTCTCGATCAGCGACGACGCGATCGCGTTCAAGACCCGTGGCGACGGCATCTGCAGGCTCCACCCCGACGAGTTCGTCCGGCGCTTCCTGCTCCACGTCCTCCCCCGTGGGTTCCGCAAGATCCGCCACTACGGCCTCCTCGCACCTTCGAACATCGCGACCCGGCTGCCCGTCGCGCAGCGCCTGGCGAGGTCGTCGCGGACCCAGCGTGCGACCCCGCCGCCGACCTCGCCGACGACCACGACCGTGCCCATCCCCACCGCCGGCGACCTCTGCCCCGCCTGCTCGCGCGGCCACCTCATCCGATGGTCGATCTTCAGCTCCCGCAGCCCTCCGGTGCCCCCATGACGGTTGAACGCGGTCTTTCTCACGACAGGCTCACCGTCTCGCTCCGGGCGACCTGGCGGAGCCCTGCCCGCACCTGGCCGAGCACTCCCCGATCGACCGCGCGATGCCCGCCTCGGGGGGCTCCGATGTGGCCTTCCCCGTGGTCGCGGCCGCCGTTCACCGACTCGGAGCGGCCTCTACCACCATAGGCGCCGTCCGCCCTCGACCGCGGGCTCGTCCAAGCGGGCAGTAGCGCACCCTCGGGCGTCAGCGGCTCCGTCCACCCGCCACCGGTGCGCCACTGCCCTGGATCTTGCGCGGGTGGTAGTCGGTGTCGAGCCAGGCGAGGAGGGACGCGTTCAGATCGTGCAGGGAGATGGCAGGCTTCTGGAAATCGAGCAGCCGCTGGCGGACCGTCCTCCAGAACCGCTCCATCTTCCCGCG
>DASPMT010000044.1:0-4308 GCA_035626935.1 Phycisphaerales bacterium
CCACGAGCCTGCTTGATTCAGGCGTCCTGATCCGCCGCTTCCAGAACGAGTACCCCGCGCAGGCTCAAGCCGTAGGCCTGGACGACGCCCTGCTGACGCGGATCGACGAGAGCCGCGCCACCCAGCTCCTGGAAACTTCGCGGTGGTACATGGACCGGGGAGACCCAGTCAGTGCGCGGGTGATGCTCCGGCGTTTGCTGAGGAACCACCCGCAGACGGCCTCGGCGGCCAGGGCGTACGAGATGCTCAAGAAACGCGGCTGGCTCGAAGAGGAAGCGCCTGAAGAGGCGGCCGGTGACAAGGCTCCTGCTGAGCCGTCGGACGCCGCTCGCGCGGGGGGTACCGCGCCGGCCGGCACGGAGGTGAGCAAGTGAGAGCGACGATCGCGACGGCGCTGACGGTGGCTGTGCTCACCCTCCCCGGTGCAACCGGGTGCTCGAGCGATCCGCGCCAGGGGTACTCCTTTGAGCCTTCCTTCAGGAACGATGTGACCACGGTGTCGGTGCCCGTCTGGCAGAACAACACGTTCTACAACGGCCTGGAGGCGAAGCTCGCGCAGGCGCTCGTCACCGAGCTCAGCCGCAGCACGCCCTACAAGGTGACCAGTTCCGGGAACGCCGGGACGGTCCTGGAGGGAACGATCACGTCGGTTGAGCTGCGCGACCTCTCGACCGGGCGCGAAACGGGCCTCGTGCAGGAGCTGTCGCTGGAGGTGGTGTGCGACTTCGCGTGGAAGGACACGCGGAGCGGCAAGGCGTTGGCGGCCCGCCGCAACTTCTCGGCCGCCCGGTCGTTTGTCCCGGCCAACGGGGCGAGGGAACGGATCGAGATCGGAGAGAACGCGGCCGTTCAGCAGCTCGCCCGCGACATCGTGGCCGAGATGCGCAGCGGCTGGTGATGGTTGCAGGCCTCTCCAGAGTCGCTAGACTCACGGCGTGACCACCACGCTCGAGTTCGCGGAAACCTACGGATTCTGGAAGCTGCTGGCGGTCCTCGTGGGCCGCCTGCACCTGGTGATCCTGCACTTCCCCGTTGGTCTGCTGATCGCGGCCGGGGTGCTGGAGACGTGGGCTTGGTGGCGCGGCAAGGGGTGGCAGGTCCGGGCGAGCGGGCGCGGGCCGGGCCTGGACGCGGCCGCGGGCGCATGCCTCTGGCTCGGTGTCGCGTCGGTGGTTGTCGCAGTGGCGACCGGCTGGGTACACGCTGGACAGTCGGGCGGGTCAATCGAGGTGGAGATCCATCGCTGGGTCGGCACCGGCTCGGCTGTCGTGGCGATCCTGGCGCTGCTGCTGCGTTCGGCGGCGACACAGGCCGAACGGGAGGGGCGTGCCGGTTCCCCGGTGGCCGCGGCGTACCGGTGGATGGTGGTGCTGGGGGCCTTGACGGTCGGGGTGGCCGGACATTTCGGCGGATCGGTGACGCATGGCAGTGGCTACCTGAGCGACGCGGTGAAAGACGTCATCCGGGGTCACCGTGTCGTGCCGGGTATGGAAGGTGAAGGGGAAGATGGGAAGCCGATCATGACGCCTGGCACCGGCGGAGGCGTCCGCGTCCCGGGCGACGACGCCCTGTTCGTCGCAGCCCACACGGTGCTGCAAGAGCGGTGCGTCGAGTGCCACGGCATGGAGAAGCGGAAGGGCGGCCTGCGGGTCGACTCGCTCGCGTCTCTGATGAAAGGTGGCAAGCGCGGGGCGTCGATCGTTCCGGGTGATGCCAAGTCGAGCTACCTGATGCGGCGGATCCGTGGCGAGGGGCCCGACGAACAGATGCCGCCAGAGGGGGACCCGCTCACCGACGAGCAGGTACGGGCGGTCGAAGCATGGATCAACGCGGGGGCGATCTGGCCCGGGTCCGGCGCCGCGGTTCCGACCGTCGACGGGCCTGAGAGGCTCCACTGGGCGTATGTGCCGCCCGTGAAAGCGCCCGCGCCGCACGCGGGTGAATGGGGTGTGAACGAGATCGACGGGTTTGTGCTGGCCGCGATGAAGCGGCTGGACCTGTCTCCCTCGCCGCAAGCGCACAAGGGAGAGCTGCTCCGCCGTGTCTCGCTGGACCTGACCGGCCTGCCACCGACGGTTGAGGAGCTCGATGCGTACGAGGCCGATACGGCGGCCGATGCCTACGAGCGCGTCGTGGAGCGGCTCCTGGCGTCGCCGGCCTTCGGCGAGCGCTGGGCACGCCCGTGGCTCGACCTGGCGCGGTACGGCGACTCGCGCGGCTACGAGAAAGACCAGACCTGGTCGATGTGGCCCTACCGCGACTGGGTGATCAACGCGCTCAACGCCGACATGCCGTTCGACCGCTTCACCGTTGAGCAGATCGCCGGCGATTTGCTCCCAGAAGCCACGGAGCAGCAGCGTGCCGCCACCGCTTTCCAGCGTCTGAGCATGCTCAACGAAGAAGGAGGCGTCGACCCCGAGGAGGCGCGTGTCACGGCGGTGGTAGACCGTGTAGATACGACGTCGACCGTGTGGCTGGGCGCCACGATGGGGTGTGCCCGGTGCCACGACCACAAGTTCGATCCGGTGACGATGAAGGACTATTACGGACTCCTTGCGTACTTCAACAGCACCGCCGACGAAGTCAAGACGGTGGGGGACGGCGAGACCCACGTGATCGCGCCGAGCATCACGCTCAAGGGCGTGCCGGGAGCGAAGGTCGAGGTAATGAAGGAGCTCGAGACGCCGCGCGAGACGCGGCTGATGCACCGTGGCGACTTCCGGAATCCTGGCGGAGTCGTCAAGCCCGGCGTGCCGCCTGCGCTCGCCGGCGCGGCGGCGCCACCGGTGCGCGATGACCGGCTCGGATTGGCGGAATGGATCATCGACGCCGGGAACCCGCTGACGGCACGCGTCCACGTCAACCGGCTCTGGAGTGTCTACTTCGGACGCGGGCTGGTCGAGACTGAAGACGACTTCGGTACTCGGGGGGACGAGCCCAGCCACCCCGCGCTGCTCGACTGGCTGGCCCGCGAGTTTGTCGAGGCCGGTTGGAGCCAGAAGCGGATCCACCGGCTGATCGTGACCAGCGCAACCTACCGCCAGTCGTCGGTTCGGCGCGCGGGCGATGGGGACCCCGCGAACGTCTGGTTATCGCGCGGACCGCGCTTCCGGCTCGAAGCGGAGACGATCCGCGATCAGGCCCTGGCTCTCGGCGGCCTGCTGAGCACGCGGTTCGGCGGGCCGAGCGTCAAGCCGCCGCAACCGCCCGGGATTTGGGGGCACGCTTACAGCGGCGAGAAGTGGGTGGAGAGCACCGGGGAAGACCGCTACCGGCGCGGGCTCTACACGTTCGTCAAGCGGGCGACGCCGTATCCGTCGATGGCGGTGTTCGATGCGCCCTCGCGACAGGTGGCGTGCGCCCGCCGGCCGCGGAGCAACACGCCGCTGCAGGCCTTAACGACGCTCAACGACCCCGTGTTCGTCGAAGCCGCGGCCGGGCTGGCCCGGCGCACCGTCGCTGTGCCTGGCGATGACGCCGCGCGGATCGCGTGGGCGGTGCGGGCGTGCGTCATGCGCCGCCCAACTGCAGGTGAGTCCGCGGTGCTCACCAGGGTGCTGCAAGGGGCGAGGCAGCGTTACGTCGGCAAACCTTCGGACGCGAAGCGGCTCATCGGAGCGGACGGAGAATCGCCGGACAAGGACGCTGTAGAGCTCGCATCCTGGACGGTGGTCGCCAACGTTCTCTTGAACCTGGACGAAGTCCTCTGCAAGGGGTGACACTGCGTGTGCAGCGGCCAGCCACAACCAAGGTCCGCGGCCGAGCTGCTGGCGATGACGCGCCGACAACTTCTCGCGCGCTGCACCAGCGGCATGGGAATGATCGCGCTCGCGTCGCTGCTGCGTGGCGGCACGGGCAGCGTCGAGGCGCTCGGCCAGCCGTCGGGCGCGACCACGATCAGGCGCGGCACCCGCGGGCTCCACTTTGCTCCGAAGGTGAAGAGGGTGGTCTACCTGCACATGGCCGGCGCCCCGAGCCAGCTCGACCTCTTCGACCGCAAGCCGCTGCTCGACGAGCTCGACGGCAAGCCGTGCCCCGCCGACGTCATCGCCGGCGAGCGGTTCGCGTTTACCCGCGGCACGCCGAAGGTCCTCAAGTCGCCTTTCTCGTTCAGCCGGCACGGCAGGTGCGGCGCGGAGATCAGCGAACTCCTGCCTCACACGGCGGCGATCGCCGACGACCTGACGATTATCCGATCGATGCGGACCGACCACTTCAACCATGCGCCGGCGCAGCTCTTTGTGCAGACCGGCTCGCAACTGGTGGGACGACCCAGCATGGGTTCGTGGGTGACCTACGGCCTGGGTA
>DASPMT010000045.1:0-16646 GCA_035626935.1 Phycisphaerales bacterium
GGTCCCGCGCCCGATCGCCTTTGTCTCGACAGCGGCCTCCGACGGCCGCGTGAACCTTGCGCCGTTCTCGTTCTTCACCGCGATCGGCGCCGACCCGATGATGCTGATGTTCTGCCCGGCGAACAAGGAGGACGGGACGGAGAAGGACACGCTCCGCAATGCCAAGCCGGTAGGAGACGGGGGCACCGGTGAGTTCGTTGTGAACATCGTGCCGGTCTCGATCGCCGAGCGGATGGCCGCGTGCGCGGCCGAGCTCCCGCACGGGGAGAGCGAGTTCGCGTTCAGCGGCCTGACGCCGTCGCCGAGCGTCAGGGTGAAGCCGCCGCGGGTGGCGGAGTGCCACGTGAGTTACGAGTGCGTGACCGACCGGGTGATCCGCACGAACCCCGGTGCGCCGGGTGGTGGGAACGTCGTGATCGGGCGAGTGGTGCACGTGCACGCGGCTGACGCGGTGGTGAACGCGCGGCTGCAGGTGGACCCCGCTGCGCTCGACGCGCTTGGGCGCATGGGCGGGCCGCGCGGCTACTGCACGACGCGCGACCGGCTGGAGGTAGCCCGCGGAGACGAGAAGGCGGTGCGCGGCGGCTGAGACGGTCTAACGTTCGCCGTGCGCGTGCTCGGCATCGATCCCGGTCTGCGGCTGACGGGGTACGGGTGTGTCGAGCCGGCACGTGCGCAGGGAGCGAAGAGCCCTCCGGCGGGGGCGCGGATCGTCGAGGCGGGGGTCTTCAAGCTCGATGCCAAGAGCAGCGTTTCTGACCGACTTGCGGAACTCGAGGGCGACTTGGTCGCGCTGCTGGAACGGGTGGAACCCGACCTTGCGTCGGTCGAGCAGCTCTACGCGCATTACAAGCACCCGGCGACGGCGATCGTGATGGGGCACGCGCGCGGCGTCATCCTGCTGGCGCTGCGGCGGGCGCACGTTCCGCTGGTGGAGCTGCGCCCCAACGAAGTAAAGAAGGCGTCAACCGGTTACGGTCACGCGGCGAAGGACCAGATCCAGAGGGCGATGCAGTTTCAGTTCGGTCTCAAGGAGATACCCAAGCCGCCGGACGTAGCGGATGCGCTGGCGATCGCGCTCACGGCGATGCGGCGGGAGAGCGGGGCAGGAGCGACGCTGCGGCCGCGATGAACGACCTCAGCGGCGGCGTCGGAGGCTCGGGAGAGCGGCGAGGGCGAGCAGTGCGGCTGCGCCGGGGGCGGGCGTGAGCGTCATGTTCACGTTGAGAGAGCCGCCGCCGTCTGAGCCGCTGCCCCCGCCGTGGGAGTACGTCATCGCGCCGTTGGCGATGCCGATCACGCGGTAGACGCCCGGGGCCAGCGTGCCGCTCCACGTGGCGCTGGTCCACCTAGCCTCGGGGATAAAGCCGGTGATGACCGCGTTGCTGTCGGAGTGGAACAGGGTCTGTGAGGTTGCGTCGTTCCGCAGAAGGAAGCTGGCGTTGCCCGCGGGGAATGACTGGCCATTGAGAACGATGGTGACCTGGGCGGGCAGGTCGGTGACTTGAAACACGACTTCCAGGCGCGTTTGACGCGAAGTTGCGGTGTCGCCCCCGAAGCCGTCGCTGCTGGAGAGGCCGCGGAGCTGCGCGGTGATCGCCTGGCTCGTCACGCTTGAGGCAAAGGACTCGCCGCTGGGCGTGGTGAGCGTCACCGGCCCCATAGCGGTCGTTGAGACTGTGTGGCTGTAAGACGGAGGAAAGGGCGCCCGGTTCGAGAACGAATGGCGCAGTTCGCTGAAGCGAGATTGGATCACGACGTCTGCGAACGCGGTGGAGGTGCAGGCGACCAGCAGCGCGGCAGCGGCCTTGGCGACGGTTGTCACGAACGGCTCCTTTCCCCCAACTCCGCGAGTATGCAGCGGGTCCGGATTTGTGTCAACAAAAATAACATTGTGTTTGTATTGCACTGAGTGAATGGACCTGTCCGATCCTTCCGCGAGGCGGACTACTTAAGTGTGTCGGCGGGTGCGGAGCGCTCTTCGGATCGGATCGGGCTCGACGTTCGCCCGCAACAGCACTTGCCCGGATTCAGACGGGTCACTGTGATTTGCAGCGGCGAATCTCCGCGTGCGGGCCGGTAAGCTCCGCTTCATGAACAACACGCAGGTATCGCGTCGGGCGTTTATGGTGGGAACGATCGCGGCCGGAGCGGGTGGGGCCGCGATGCTGAGCGGATGCGCGTCGAATGGGGGAGCGGGCGTGCCTGGCGGTGTAAGCGCCGCGCCCTTCGACACCGACACGGCCAGCAGATCGCGGCCTAACCCCATCGGCGTGTCCACCTATTCCTTCTGGCGGTTCCGTGACGACAGCAAGGTGCCAGTCGAGGACTGCATCCGCTACGCCGCCGCGATGGGGTTCGACGGGGTCGAAGTGCTGATGATGCAGATGACCCGCGAGGACAACCGGTACATGCAGATGCTCAAGCGGACCGCCCTTCACGAGGGGATCCCGCTCATGGGGTACTCGATCCACCAGAGCTTCGTAAAGCTGGACCCCGCCGAGCGCCAGAAGAACGTCGATCACACCATCAAGTGCATCCAGATGGCCGGCGCGATGGGCATCCCCACGATGCGACTCAACACCGGGCGCTGGGGCACGACTAAGGAATTCGACCAGCTCATGAAGGACCGCGGGGTCGAGCCCCGCCTGCCCGGCGTGAGCGATGACGAGGCGTTCGGCTGGGTGATCTCGTCGATCGAAAAATGTCTTCCGGAAGCGGAGAAGCACGGCGTCTGCATCGGGCTTGAGAACCACTGGGGGCTTGGCCTGACGCCGCAGGGCGTGCTGCGCATCGTCGATGCCGTGAACTCGCCGTGGCTGCGGGTCACGAGCGACACGGGTTGCTTCTTGGAAGATCCGTATGACCGGCTGGAGATGATGGCTGACAAGACCTGCCTCATCCAGGCCAAAACCTATTACGGCGGAGGCATCTGGTACTCACTCGACCTGGACTATCAACGGATCGCGGACATCTTCCACCGCCACAACTACCGGGGGTGGGTCTCGCTCGAGTACGAGGGTAAGGAAGACTGGAAGGCGGCGATCCCAAGAAGCCTCGCGCTGATGCGGTCGACGTTTGGCCGGGCGTAGCCGCGCCCAACGCCACAGATCAGAACGCGTTGTGGGGCGGAATGTCGTCTTCCGGCGTGCGTGGAGATTCGTTCCCCGCCGCGAACCGCTCCGCGTCCTTGAGGCGCTTGCTGAGCTGATCGACGGTCTTGTGCATCGCGGCGAGCTGGCGTGAGAGCTCGTCAACGGTGGCGGCCAATGTCTCGTGGCGTCGGTCGGCGAACATGAGGAGTTCTTCGATCCGCTCGACGCGTTGCGTGAGAGGGTCCATCGGCGCGCCGGATTGGTCGGTTGGTGCCATGAATTCAGCCGCCGGCGAGGGTACGCTCGCCGATCATGAAGACGGCCCTACTCGCGGCGGTGCTTGGTGTCGGCGGCTTTGCGGAGGCGGCGCGAGCGGACGGCGGTTCGCTGCTGGGGCCGGGGCTTACGCTGGACCTGACTGCCGGACTTCTCGCGGCCGTGCAGCCGCCAGACAGCCCTGACACTGTCAAATCGGCCGACGAGCGCCTGCCGTTCGGCGCGTTTGAGAAGGGAAAGGACGCCGGCTGGTTCATCACCGTGGGGGTAGGGATCGCCGCCGACGGCGACGACGACACCCACTACAACGGGTTCGTGGCCCTGTCGACGTTCATCGGCGAAGGGCTTGAGTTTCAGTTTGAAGGGACAGGCTGGTACTTTGACCAGGATCCCGACAGCACCGCGGGCGGCGGGTTTGCCGTCAACTTGCGGTGGCACTTTTTGCGGCGGTCGTGGGAGGGTGGAGAGGGCAGTGACTGGACGCTCTTCGCTGATCTGGGCATCGGCTTGATTTTCAGCGGCGACGATGTGCCGGATGGAGGGACCAGCGTCAACTTCTCACCGCGGGCGGGGCTCGGGTTTACCGCGCGCCTGGGCGACACATCGTCTCGGCTGGTAGGAGGGGTTCGCTGGCACCACATGAGCAACGCCCGCTCCAGCGGGGACGAGGACAACCCGGACTTCAATGCGCCGATGTTCTACATCGGCGTCCAGTGGCCGATCTGACCGGCCCCTAACGCTCACCGGTTCTGTGGCAGGTGGAGGCCGGATTTACAAGGTGTCTATTCGTTGGACTCGGCAAGCCGTCCCGGCCGATCTACCCCTGCTCCCGGCGTCCGGCCGGGGTGGGGGGATATCACTATGCCACGCAACACCGCCAACACGTTCAAGACCAGCGCCTTCTGGGCCACCGCCGCAACCGTCGTTCTCATCGGAGGGCTGGGGTTCGGCACCGTCGCCGGGTATCGCGAGCTCGCCCACGCCGCGGGGTCTCACCGGGGGGCGCAAGGCCCCGTGTCTGTCCGCTTCAACTGGCCGGTCCATTCGACGACGCCCGCCGCGCCCGACGGCTCGCTCCGCTCCTGGCTTCCGCTGAAGGTGCAGCAGGAGCTCACCGACCTGGCGCTGGAGCAGGTCACCGCCGACACGACGGATGGCGCCGCCCTGGCGCGGACGACGACCGCGATGGAGCAGACCGGATGGTTTGAGTCGATCGAGTGCGTCCGACGCGCCGATGGGAACGCCGTCGAGGTCATCGGCCGGTGGCGGACACCGGTGGCGGTGGTCCGCGTGAGCGGACCCGTCGGTCAGGTGGATCGGCTGATCAGCGCCAAGGCGGAGCTGTTGCCGATCGATTATCCCGCGGGAACCACCGCGATGCGGTACATCACCGGACCCTCGCGGCAGGCGCCGACGGGCTACGGTGTCGAGTGGGAGGGGACTGATGTCCAAGCCGGCTTGAAGCTGCTGGCGTACCTCTATTCGTCGACCGTCTACGGCCAGGTGGCTGGTGTTGACGTCTCGCAGTACGCCGCCGCCAAGAAACTCACCATCATCACCGACACCGGCGCTAAGGTGGTCTGGGGGGCGGCTCCGGACGACTGGGCCCCCAGCGAGCCCAGCGCGGACCAGAAGCTCGCGTGGTTGACCTACCTGCGGGGAGCGCCCGAGTACGGCCGGAGGATCGACGCCGGACGGCCGCTCGTGGACATTACGAGCCCGCGCGGCATCATGCGCGACCAGTCGGGCGTTACCGAGGGATCCGCCGAGCAGGTGGCCGAGTCTGCGGCTCACGCCCGCGCCGATGGGCCGCCGAGGGCGGCCGACCGCCGGCGCGCCGATCGGCGTTGACCCGCCAAGAATCAGTTGCCCGCGCGGGGCTGTTCGGGGTGGTGTCCCGCGACAGGGGCATCGAACATTCCTTCGGTGGGTTGGATCGCACGCGCTCCGGAGCTTCGCGATGGAAATGGTGACCAAGGCTGAAAAGGAAGCGATCGAGAAACGGCTTGCCGAACTGCTGGCGAACCGTCCGGCCGTGAGCCAGCGCATCGCCGAGGCTCGCGCGCTGGGCGATCTGAAAGAGAACGGTGATTACCACGCCGCACGCGAGCAGCAGGGGATGGAGGAAGCAGAGATCCGTCGACTGCAGGAACGCATCGCTTCTGTGTCGGTGGTGGATGCGTCGGCCAAGGAGACGGGCATCGTGTTCCTCGGCGCAACCGTCAAGATGCGCCAGCAGGGGTCTGACGAGGACGAGTTGTTCCGGCTCGTGGGCGAGGCGACGGCGAACCCGAGCGACGATGTGTTTGAGGTGACCGCGAACAGCCCCATGGGGGAAGCGTTGATGAAGGCGCGGGTCGGCGAGACCATTGCGGTTAAGACGCCGCGCGGCACCAAGCGGTTTGCCATCTTGGAGATTGTGTGAGGACAAGGTTCGGGTCCGCGTGCCTCCGGCCGCGTTGACCGAACCGCCCGGAGGGCTAAACTCGCTCCCCAGTCCTGTCCTGAAACGTTGGCCCCTTCGTCTAGCCTGGTCTAGGACACCAGGTTCTCATCCTGGGAACAGGGGTTCGAATCCCCTAGGGGTCACTTTTGACGCGAGCCCGCCTTCACAGGCGGGCTCGCTCATTTTTTGGGAGTCAGTAGGGCCTTCCAGTTGGTGGATCTGTGTCGCCTGTACCGGTTGTTTGGCGCGCGTACAGCGGATATTTGCTGAGTTGAGCGTCGGTGGCTGCCTACTGAGGTGAAGCCGGGTTTGGTTCAGGTCGATGTCAGGGCTTCTGGAGGCCCCGATGTCTCAATTCCCCACGCCGAACTCACAGCCCGCAACCGGTCCGATCCGCTCGGAATTCTCCAACGACCCCGACATGCGGGAGATCGTGGAGATGTACGTGCAGGAGATGCCGGCGCGGGTAAGCAAGCTCCAGGAGCTCTGGGCCGCCCAGCACATGGACGAGCTGAAACGCCTCGCTCATCAGATCAAAGGCGCCAGCGGTGGATACGGGTTCGCGCCCGTCGGCTCGGCGGCCGGCAAGGTAGAGGCCTCGCTCATGGCCCTTTCTGAAGGCTCTGCCAGCGCGTCGCTGGAGCAGCTGCGCAAGCAGTTTGACGACCTCTTGAGTATGTGCCGTCGGGTGACGATGTAAGTGTCGGGTCCGCCGCCGTCTGACCGTTCAAGAAGGGTGTAACCGCAGTGGCAGCCAGCGACAACAAACCGATGGTCGTGCTGATCGACGACAGCGCCGACGTTCACCGTCTGCTCAAGGCGCGGCTGCGTTCTGAGCCCATCGAGCTGACGGCCTTCGCCGACGGCAAAGAGGGCGTCGAGTTCTGCGCCAAGCAGAGCCCGGCGCTGGTGCTGCTCGACCTGGACATGCCGGAGATGGACGGCTTCGCGGTGCTGCGTGCGCTGCGCGCCGACCCCGCCACCGTCAACACGACCGTCGTCGTGCTCAGCGGCCTGAGCGACTCGCAGGATAAGGTGGCCGCCTTCGACCTGGGCGCGACCGACTACGTCACCAAGCCGTTCGACTTCTCCGAGCTGCGGGCCCGGGTGCGCAGCGCCCTGCGGACGCAGCGCCTGCTGCAGCTGCTGGCCGAGCGAGCCGAGGTGGACGGCCTGACCGGCTTGGCCAACCGCGCCGCGTTCAACCGGCGTTGGGCGCAGGAGACCAACGAGAGCCAGCGCTACGGGCGCCCGCTCTCGCTGGCGGTGATGGACATCGATTTCTTCAAGAAGATCAACGACACCTACGGGCACCCCGCCGGCGACGAGGTCATCCAGGGCTTTGCCAAGGTGATCACCGCCTTCACGCGCGACTGCGACATCGCCTGCCGCTACGGCGGCGAGGAGTTCTGCGTGATCATGCCCGAGACCGCGCCCGAAGCATCGCGGATCGTCGGCGAGCGGATCCGCGAGGCGATGCAGGGCACCACCTGGCCGCGCCACCCTGAGCACAACGTCACGGTTTCGGTCGGCATCGCCGGCATTAACGCCGGCACCGCCGGCCTCACCCCCGAGGCGTGGCTCGACCGCGCGGACAAGGCGCTGTACACCGCAAAGCACGGCGGGCGCAACCGCGTCGTGGTCGACGTGATCGAGACTCCCACCACGCTGAAGATTGCCGGCTGAGCCGGGCGCGATCCGGAGCGGGGGGCACGAACGTACATCCCGGGACGAGTGGGGCTTTGCCCTGAGTTCGCGTGCGCAACCGGCCCGGGGGTAAACGCCGGTGGCGGCCGCTACACTCTGGCCCTCGATCAACCGGAGATGACCACATGGGCGTTTGGACGATGACGGGGCGGTGGGCGGCGGTAACGGCAGCGTTTGTGACGGTCATGAACGGCGCGGTGCGCGCCGACGAGCCCCTCGATCAGGCCAACGCGCTCTATTCGACGATTCAGGCCGACAAACGCAGCGACCTAATCATCCTCCCTGTACTCCACGAGATGGACGAGCGCCCCGCCGCGCCGGGAGACTTTCTCGCGGCGTTCCTGATGACCCCGCAGAGCCCGGGCTGGGAAGAGGCGGCTGCCTGGGCAAAGGCTGAGAAACAGCAGGCGGTAATCAAGGCTCTAGCGGCGGTCACCAAGGAAGAGGACGCCCGCAAGGCATTCGCCTTCGCGCAGCCCTATGGCGCAGCGGCGGTGGACCCAAAGTTTGTCGATTGGAAGCTATACACGGAGCTGGGCGAGGACAACACGCTCGCCTCGGCCCAATTCCTCTACCTGATCGCGATCCGAAAGATGGAGATCCTGTGCCACGTCGAGGCGACACGCCTCTTGGCGGAAGGTAAGGGCAACGAAGCGCTGGACCTGATGCGCAAGTGGGCGTGGTTCAGCTACCAGATCGCCTCGCGGGAGATGCTCAAAGAGAAGCTCGCGGGTATGGACATGCTGTCCATCGCGCTGCAGCGGATGCGCGACTTGGCGTACACCGACATGGCGTCGGAGGCACCGACCATGACGGCCGAAGGGGTTCGCGACGTGATCGCGAAGCTCGGCGACCGCAACCCGATCAACGTGTTCCAGCGCCTGACGCTCCCCAAGGCAGAGCATCTGGCGGCCGAGCAGCTTGTTCAACGGACATTCGCGCCCGGCGGCGGTCCAAACGCTGCGGCGTTCCCCCGTGTATATGCCCAGGTTGCCGCCGGCGACCGGGCGCTGCGGCGTTTCAGCGAGACGGCCAAGTGGGAGACGATCCTGCGCCTGCACGGCAACTACGAACAGACGATGAAGCGCATCGACGAGGTGTACGGTGATTGGGAGACGCGGTGGCAGCTCAACCAATGGGACCCGATCATGGAGCTCCCGACGGATTATGCCAGGCTTGACAAGGTGCAGTTCGCGGCCCTCGACCTTGTGATGGGCGACGTCGGGCAGGCGTTTCCCAAGCGTCGCGAACTGAAGGCGGAGCTGATCGGCACGCGCACCGCTCTCGCCTGCTACGGGTACCGGTTGGTGCAGAACACATTGCCCGTCGGCCTTGAGTCGGTTGTGCCGGTGTTCGTTCCGCGCGTCAACCTCATGATCGATCCGTTCGACAAGAACGCAAAGGAGGACGCGGGCAGGCGTATGGCGTACCTACGTGCAGAAGTCGACAACATGGCCGTCGGAGGCCAGCCCAAGCCGATGGTGATCCGGGTATTCCCAAAGATCGCAGGCGTCGATTATCCAAACTTTGAGGCCAAGGTGCTTCTCAACCAGTATGTCGTCTACTCAGCCGGTCCTGACGGCAACCAGACCGGCGTTTCGCGCGCGACACAGATGATCAAGGACGACCACGGCGACTATCTGATCTGGCCGCCCGTCCTTTCACTGGTGCGTCAGTACCGCATCGACAACCCCGAGTCCGCGGGCAGGTGAGATCGCGAGCCGACGGCGTAACGGCGTAATGGCGGGCATCGCCCGGCGAGTCTCATAGTGGCGCCGATCGGCGCGTGACAGGAGTAGTTCATGGGGCAGCCGGGCGTGGAGAAGGTCGTCATTATCGGCAGTGGGCCCGCCGGATGGACGGCGGCCGTCTACGCCGCCCGCGCGAACCTGAACCCGCTGGCCTACATCGGCTTTCCCAAGCAGGACCCCGGGCCGGTCCTGCCGGGCGGCCAGCTCATGCTGACGACCGAGGTCGAGAACTATCCGGGCTTTCCGCACGGCGTGACCGGCCCTGAGCTGATGCAGCACTTTCAGGCGCAGGCGGAGCGGTTCGGTACGCGTGTGGTGGGAGAAGAGATCACGCGCTGCGACTTCAGTCTTGAGCCGTCGAAGAAGCCTCACGTTCTTCACACCAGCGAAGGGAAGGTCGTTCAGACCCGCACCGTCATCCTGGCGACCGGCGCCGTGGCCAACTGGATCGGCCTCCCCAACGAGATGCGGCTGGCCCAGAGCGGCGGAGGCGTGAGCGCCTGCGCCGTCTGTGACGGCGCTCTGCCGCCGTTCCGCAACAAGCCGCTGGCGGTGGTCGGCGGTGGCGACACGGCGATGGAAGAAGCGACCTATCTCACGAAGTTCGGCTCGACCGTCTTCGTCATCCACCGGCGCGATTCTCTGCGCGCCAGCAAGATCATGCAGGAGCGGTTTCTCAGCAGACCCAACGCCAAGGTGCTCTGGAACAAGAAAGTGATTGACGTATTGGGCGATCAGGTGATCCAGGGAGTTGCCTTGGAGGATACGGTAACCGGCGAACGATCAAGCCTCGCGGTCAACGGCCTGTTCGTTGCGATCGGCCACACGCCTGCGACAAAGTTCCTTGCCGGCAGCGGTGTTGAGCTGGACGCGAGCGGCTACGTCGCTCTGAAGCAGCGGAACAGCTATACCAACGTCCCGGGCGTGTTCGCCGCCGGTGATGTGGCCGACAGCCATTACCGTCAGGCGATCACCGCGGCCGGCATGGGGTGCATAGCAGCGCTCGACGCGGAGCGCTGGCTGGCGTCGGTCGGGGTAGATTAACGGTGCGAGTGTCCGAGGTCCTCAGCGCAGCTGCGGGTCGCTCTGCTCAACCTCGTCGAAACCGATCAGCACCGGCTCGCCCGTTGTCTCGCGAACGGCCTTGGCCACGTCCTTGATCAGCGTGTCCATCGGGTACTTCTGCTTGGTCAACCACGCCTCGGCGATTCCCACCGGTGCGACGGCGACTTTGCCGTTGGGGCTCACCAGGCAAACGGTGTCGCCCTCGGCGAGCACCCAGTTGATGTTCCCCTCCAGCTTGAGCGCGTCCCCGATCGCCACACCGAGCGGCTCGATCAGGTCCTCTGACTTGGGCTTCTCCGACCAGTGCGCGGCCGTCACAGCCTCCATCACCGCAAGCACCTGCGCCTTCCCGATGACGTCGCCGGCGTCGTACTTCTGGACGTACTCAGACCATTTCGCGCGATGCTGGTTGAGGATCTTCACCGACGCCGCATCGAGATCGGCGATGGAGATCTTGATGTCCTCAGGCTTGGGTTGTCGCGAGCCATAGGAGTTCCCGGTGCGGCCGCCGCGGAGCGCGGTGCGCGCGAGCCGGGAGCACCCCGGGAGCACGGCGAGCGCAGCGATCAGGCCACAGACAACAAGGGCGTGTTTCTTCACATTGGTCCCTTCGATGGACGCGAGAATAGCAGAGCCTCCATCCATTGCAAGACGTGGCCTGCTGATCGCTTTGTTTTCAGGGACGTGGATCCGACGCTCAATCCCCGTATTTGGGGAGGTCGGCCTCGCCGAGAAGCCGGTATTCCTTCCGCCGCAGGATCTGCACCGCGAGCGTGAGGTCGTCCACCGCGAGCACCATGCACATTGGGCCCGCTGACCATCCAAAGAGGGGGTAGGCGAAACGGATGGAGAGCTCCGCCCGCAGCAGGTGCTCACAGACGGTGCTCAACGTGTGGCCCGGGTCGAGGACCACGCCGATCACTTCGCTCTCGATGTACGACAGGCCCTGGGCTTTGAGGATTGCGCGGGCCCCCTCGCGGTTGTGGACGACAAGCCGGATGACAGCGTGATCGGAGGCCTCGTGCACCGCGATGGCGCAGACCCGGCACTGGTTCTCGTCGAAGCCGTGCATCAGCTCGTGCAGCTTGCCGACGCGGTTGGGCAGGAAGACGGAGAACTGCGTCAGCGACGCCTGCTGATATCCACGGGCGGTTTCGGTCGGCGTCGGGGCTTGAGACATGGCGCGAGTCTAGCCGCGGTGCCGATCGTTTGACTGCGCGGGCGGGGCGTGTGGAAATGAAAACAGCCCGGCTGGGGGCCGGGCCGGGGAAGAAGGCGGGATAAGGCGGAGAACTGTCAGGCCGAGAACGACGAACCGCAGCCGCAGGTGCTGGTCGCGTTGGGGTTGTTGAAAACAAAGCCGCGTCCCATGATCTCATCCTTGAAGTCGATCGTGACGCCCGACAGGTACAGGAGGCTCTTGGGATCGCAGATGATCTTGATGCCGTGGGCCTCAATGACCTCATCGGTTTCCTTCTGAGCCTCGGTCAGGTCGAGCAGGTAGGAGAAGCCGGAGCAGCCGCCCCCCTTCACTCCGACGCGCAGGCGGATCTTGTCGGCGTCGAGTTCCTGCTGCTTGATGATGTTCTTGATCTCCCGCGCGGCGGACTCGGTGAGGTTCAGCGGGGTCGAGGAGGTAACGGGGATTTCTGTGTGAGTGTGGCTCATTGCTCTTGATTGTACGTTGGCGGGTGGGTGCCGGTTTGGCCGCGGTTCGTGGCGCCAGACCGCACAGTGGTCGTCGCGGTTCGGGCCTGGATCGGGTTATCAGGCTTGGGCGTGGTCGGGGCTCTGAGCCGGAAGGCCGTTCTTGGCCCGGTAGTCGGCCAAGGCGGCCTTGATAGCGTCCTCGGCCAGGACGGAGCAGTGGATCTTGACGGGCGGGAGGCTGAGTTCCTCGACGATCTCGGTGTTGCGGAGCTCGTTGGCCTGCTCCAGGGTGCGTCCCTTGAGCCACTCGGTGGCCAGCGAAGAGCTGGCGATGGCCGAGCCGCAGCCGAAGGTCTTGAACTTAGCGTCCTCGACGAGGCCCGTCTGCGGGTCGACCTTGATGGCGAGTTGCATGACGTCGCCGCACTCGGGGGCGCCGACGAGACCGACGCCGATCCGCTTGTCGGCCTTCATCTCCTGCTGGGTGCCGAAGTTGCCGACGTTGCGGGGGTGCTCGTAGTGGTCGATGATCTTGGGTCCGTAAGCCATTGTTTGGATCTCCGTCTGGAGGTTGTCGTCAGGGAAAATCAGTGGTGGGCCCACTCGACCTTGCTCAGGTCGATGCCCTCTTTGTGCATGTCGTAGAGCGGGCTCATCGTGCGGAGCTTCTTCACCGCCTGAACGATGTTGGCGATCGCGAAATCGACCTGCTCCTGGGTGGTCTGCTTGCCGAACGAGAGCCTCAGCGACGAGTGGGCAAGCTCGTCACCCACGCCCAGGGCCTTGAGCACGTATGACGGCTCGAGCGAGGCGCTGGTGCAGGCCGAGCCGCTGGAGCAGGCGATGTCCTTCACCGCCATCATCAGCCCCTCGCCCTCGACGAAGCCGAAGGAGATGTTGCTGATGTGCGGCAGGCGGCGATCCTTGTGGCCGTTGACGGCGCAGGAGTCGAGCTGCGCCAGGATCGAGTCCTCCAGGTGCTTGCGGAGCTTGCCGAGCCGAAGAGCGTCGCTCTCCATCTCGGCCATGGCGATCTCACACGCCTTGCCGAAGCCGACGATGCCGGGGATGTTCAGCGTGCCGGAGCGGAAGCCGCGCTCCTGCCCGCCGCCGTCCATCAGGGCCTGCAGGCGGACGCGCGGGCGGTGCCGGCGGACGTACAGGGCGCCGACGCCCTTGGGCCCGTAGATCTTGTGGCCCGACCACGAGAGCAGGTCGACGTTGTCGGCGTCGACGTTCACCGGCATCTTGCCCGCCCACTGCGTGGCGTCGGTGTGGAACAGGACGCCGCGCTCCTTGCAGAGGGCGCCGATCTCGCGGACCTCGTTGATGGTGCCGATCTCGTTGTTGGCCCACATGATGGTGACGAGGATGGTGTCCTCGCGCATCGCGGCCTTGACCATCTCGGCGGTGATGATGCCGTCGGCACCGGGCTCGAGGAAGGTGGCGTCGAAGCCCTCCTTCACCAGGCGCTTCACCGGGTCGAGAACGGCCTTGTGCTCGTGGATCGCCGAGATGACGTGCCCGCGGTTTTTGCTCCCGGCCGGATTCTTCTCGTACATGTACGCCGCGCCCTTGATGGCGAGGTTGTTGCTCTCGGTGCTGCCGGAGGTGAAGATGATCTCCTTCTCTGTCGCGCCGATGAGCTTGGCGGCGGCCTCGCGTGCCTGGTCCACGCCCTCCTCGGCCTCCCAGCCGAAGCGGTGGTTGCGCGAGCCGCTGTTGCCGTACTTCTGCGTGAAGTAGGGGAGCATCGCCTCGACCACGCGCCCGTCGCAGGGGGTCGTCGCGGCGTGATCCATGTAGATGGGGAACTTCAGGGCCATGGGGGCCTCCGGATGGGTTTGCAGGTGCGGTTCTGTGATCGCCTCATCATAGGAGAGAATGAGACTGAGTCTCAAAGCTCGGTCGCGGCCAAACATATTGTGGCCGCACTCGTACGGTTCTGACAGGCAAGAAACGGCTGGAGCTCCCCATGATGAAGCGGATCCTGTTTATGGTGCTGCTGGCGGGGGCGGGAGCCTCGGGGTGTGCCTGCAGCGATCGCACGGCGGCCCCGTCGGCGCAGGTTCCGGGGCCCGCGGTTCGGTCGCAAGGCACGCAAAGGACGGTTATGCCTACTCCTCATCCCGGCAACGACCAGGCGCAGATGAACCTCAGCGAGAGCGAGTGGCGCAGCCGCCTTTCGCCCGAGCAGTTTCGGATCCTCCGGGAGAAGGGGACCGAGCGGGCCTTTACAGGCAAATACTGGGACACCAAGACCCAGGGCGTTTACAAATGCGCCGGCTGCGGAACGGTGCTGTTTACCAGCGGTGACAAATTCGACAGCGGCTGCGGCTGGCCAAGCTTCGACAAAATGGCGAAGGCCGGCGTCGTCAACGAGCACGTCGACACCACCCACGGGATGGTGCGCACAGAGGTGACGTGCGCCAAGTGCGGCGGCCATCTTGGGCACGTCTTCGACGACGGACCGACCGATACAGGGTTGCGCTACTGCATCAACAGCGCGTCGATCGAACTTGACAAGCAGGACTCCGCCGAAGATCAAGCGCCCAAGAAGTGACGCGCCGCGCGATCACCGAGCGCCCTTGAGCTTCGCGAGCAGCTCCGCTTCGCGCTCGGCTGTGAGGCCCGGTCGCGGTTTGGCCTTGCGGGCTTCCGGCAACGTCTCCCACCAATTGAGGATGTCGGCGCTCGAGTCCTTTACCGATCGGTACGTCGCGCCGAGCTCGATGCTCTTCATGCCGTTTCGGCTCGCCATCCCTGCGTATTCCGGGTCGGCGCTCGGCACCCACGCGGGAAGGTCCGACCACGGCTGAACGCTGTTGGCGTTGAGGAAGCTCAGCGATGCCCACGTGAGCGAAGCGGCGGGAGCGCCGGCGGCCTTGGCCGCCGCGAGCACCTCGTTCAGCATCGGGCCGAACGTCATGCCGGGCGAGCCGAGCGCGTTGACTGGCCCCTGCGCCTTCTTCTCGCCCATGAGCACCAGGAGGTTGCCGACGTCACGGGCGTCGACGAACATGCACGGCTCGTCGGGACCCACCGGGGCCAGGATCTCGCCGCCGCGCGCTGCGCGCAGCGGCCAGTAGGAGAACCGGCTGCTCCAGTCGCGCGGACCGATGATCAGACTCGGGCGAGCCGAGGCCCATCGTCCGGGCATCATCTCGCTCAGCACCACCTCGCAGCCGCGCTTCATCGGGCCGTAAGTCTTCTCGTCTACCGGGGCCTCCTCCGGCCACTTGTCCCAGGTGGGGGCGCTCTCATCCTGGTTGGGCTCGGCCTCGCTCTTGTACGCGTTGACCGATGCCACCATCACATAATGCGAAACGGCGTCTTTGAGGACGGCCGTTGATGCACGCATGAACTTGGGGACGTACGGGCACGTGTCGATCACCAGGTCCCATTTACGCCCCTTGGCGACCTCGCTCTCGAGCGCCTTGAGGTTGGGCTCAGTCGGCGTTTTGCCGGCCGTGCCCCGGTCGCCGCGCAGCTTCTCCAGATCGGGGAAGAGGTCGGGGAACGACTTGCCGCGGTTGAAGAGCGTGACGGTGTGGCCGCGGGCGAGCAGCCGGTCGACGGTGTGCGGCCCCAGGAAAACAGTGCCGCCGAGGAAGAGCACCTTCAGCGGCTTCTCGGCCTTCGTGACAGACGGCTTCGGGTCTGACTTGGGCCTTTCGGTGGGCGCGACGGGCGGCTGCCCCAGTGCGGCTAGTGCTGATTGAGCGCCGGCGGCGGCAACGAGGGTGGAGGCCAGGAACGAGCGTCGTGTAAGGTGCATAGGTAGTGTCCTCGGCTGGTAGGATGCGCTCGGCGGTGGTCTCCGGCAGGTAGCCGGCAAGCCGCGGGGATCCAAGGAGCATACCTGCTCGTCTCGCTGATCATCCCGGCACACGATGAAGTGCGGCTGATCGCCCGCACGGTTCGCAACCTGCTCGACGCCGCGAAGGAAGCGGGCCTGACGTGCGAGGTCATCGTGGCGGATGACGCGTCCTCCGACGGTACGGGACGCGCCGCAGAAGAGGCGGGCGCGGCCGTTGTCAGGCATGAACGGCGCCAGATCTCGGCGACTCGAAACCTGGGCGCGCGGGCGTCGTTCGGCGACCTGCTCATCTTCGTCGACGCCGACACCTGGCCCAACGCCCGCGCGCTGCGCCAAGCCGTCGACGCGATGCAGGCAGGGGCGGCGGGCGGCGGGGCATCGATGCGATTCGACGGGGAAGTTCCGCTCTACGCGCGGGTGATCGCTCCGCTGTTCAACCTCGCGTTCCGCATCAAAGGGCGGACCGGCGGCGCGTTCTTCTTCTGCCGCCGCAAGGCCTTGGAGGCGGTCGGCGGCTGGGACGAGACCGTGTTCGCCGGTGAGGAGATCTTTCTGGCGATCGCGATCAAGCGGACCGGTCGGTTCGTGGTGATCCGGGAACCGGTGCTCACGTCGGGCCGCAAGCTGCGCTCCCACTCGGGATGGGAGCTTCTGGGCGTCCTGCTCCGCGTGGTCGTCAGTCGCGGATCGATCAGGCGGCGTGAGAGTCTGGACGTCTGGTACGGGCCGCGGCGGCGTGACGACCCCGGCCTGGCGGCTGGTCGCATCATGAAGAGTAATTGAGAATCGCATCACGATTGATTCGACATATGTCGAAAAGCGGGTAGGGTTGACCG
>DASPMT010000046.1:0-3601 GCA_035626935.1 Phycisphaerales bacterium
GATCGACCCTTGCGGGCCGCTCTTGACTAGAAGGAAGCATGATCTGCTTCTTTGTTGCCACGCTTTGTGACAACCGGTCTTCCTCACGGCTTTCACCGTGAGCCGGCGGAGGCAAATCCGCCGGTATTCGCTGAACTCAAGATTCAAACTGGCTTTCTAACCATTTTAAGGGCTATACAAGCTCAATCATCATCGTCGCGATGAGTTCATCGCTCCCCGCCCGGAGGCGGAGAGGACTTGATACGGTCTTAGCTGGCTCGTTCAGAGCCGTGGTGCGAACCACTTGCCAGACCGCGTACTCTCGCGGACGACCCAACTGTTCACTTTCGAAAGAGTTCACCGGCTGGCCGCCGGGCCCCTCGTGACCTTCGTCGCGTGGGGTCAAGATGATAGACCCCGCCCCCGGCCGGTCAAGCCAGCCGACTCAAAAAGTCTCTCCACCCACCACCGATGCGCATTTTCCACACCTATTCCACCGGCTATCCCCATCCAAAACCCTGACGAAGACCCCTTTGCGCAGACTTTGCAGTCGTCAGCGACGTTCCTCAGTCCGGCAGATCACCCCGCAGATGATCTCTAAGTTCTTTATTTGCAAGTGTTTACAGATTCCGCGGGCCACGCGACAGGTCTCGGTCATCGTCGCACCCGTCGTCGAAACATCGTCAATCACGATCAGCCGTGCCCCGCCTGCACCCGCATTCCCTGGCCACGTGGCCTTGCGTCCCAAGCCCACCTTTGACCATACCCGGTCGAGCCGGGAGCGGCGCATGGAGCCGCTGAGGTTGGTGTATCGGTCGGTCCGTGAAAGCCCGGCCTGCTCCGGTCGATTCGAGCGGGCGAGCAGCTCCCGCAGCGGCAATTTGAGCTCACGTGCCACACCTCGGGCAATGTTGAGCGAGTGGTCGGTGCCGCGCTCCAGCCTGCGCCACAAGCTTGTCGGGACCGGCACGACGACGGTCGGCCGATCCGCAAGGTCGGGCGCCGCCGCTGCGATCTGCTTCCCAAGGACTCGACCCAGGTCGAGCGCGAGTCGCGGCCATCGCGTGAACTTGACGTCCTGCACGATCCGATCCCAGGGTGAAGCGTACTCGGCGAGCCGGACAAAGCGGTTCCACGGCGGCCGGAGTCCGCGGCAGTGCGAGCACCCCTTTGCATCGGTTTCGTATGGACCGACCGTCCGCGCACAACGCCAGCAGAACGCATCGATCCGATCGGGCGCAGCGCGGGCGTCTGCCAGCCGGCGCCGAAGGGGAGGTGTGCTCACGCCCAGCCATTCGCGCTCGAAGACCTCCCAGGCGGTCGTCTCGCGGTCGAGTTCAACGGGCCCTTGAGCCGCCTGACCGCTCGCGCAGCCCGTCGGCGCCGACATCCGACGCGGCGGCCACGCGAACTTCGGCGGCTTTGTGAGAGGCACGCGTCGGGCCGGCGCTGACGTCTCCTCGAGCTGCGTGTCGTCAGGTTTCATGCAAACTTCCGGGACAGCAACCCTTCCCGACTGGCCTGAAGCGGGGTCAGCAGTCAAGCCACTTCGAGAGCGTGCTCCCAAAGCCGTGCGCTCCCCGCTGCTCTACCGATGATTCGGGCTCGAAAACCTCCAACATCCGCGGGGCACTCAGGCCGGTTTCACGCAGCGCGGCGGCGAACCTGTCCCAGTCGATGCTCCCGCCGGGCGCCCCGGGCATCAGGTGCGCGTCCACTGCGCCGTCGTTGTCGTGCACGTGGAGGTAGCGGATCACCGGGGCGCACGACTGCAGTGAGCGGTAGACATCGGCGGTGATATGTGCGTGCCCGGTGTCGAAGCACATCTGCACCCGCTCGGATCCCACCGCGGCGATCTGAGCCGCCAGCCCTACCGGGTCGTGCCCGAGATAGCAGTTGAACGGCTGGTTCTCGATCAGGTAGGTCACACCCAGGCGTTCGCCGGTCTCGGCCAGCCGCCGCATGAACGTATCCAGCCGCGGCCGGCGCGGGACCGCCGCCTCCGATGCCTGCTGACGCGACAGTTCCTTGCGCCCGGGCGTCCAGCCGGAAGGGTGAACGACCACCATCGGCCCGCCGAGGTCAAGCGCGAGCCGCCCCTCCTGCTCGTAGACCGTCAGGCAGTGCGCGACGTGGGCGGGGTCGGGCCCGCTTGGGTCAAGGTGCTCGCCGAAGACGCCGTGGATCGAGTCGTAGCGGAGCCCGGCGTTGCGTGCGGCGTCGAGGGCCTCGGCGACGGTTGGGGGTTTCGCTTCGTTGCGGTAGAACTGCACCTGCCGTGCGCCCAGCGCCCCGTACGCCCGCATAAAGCGCTCTGGGTCGAAGTCGAAGCCGAACGGCACGGTGGTGGCCAGCGGACCGGGCATAAGCGGTGAGTATACAGATCGGCGGTAACCCCTCCAACGCGCGAGGAGGCCCTCAACCGAGGGGTTTGCCCCCTTGTCGTCCTCGGAGGTGTTGCAGCGGTCTACTTAAGGCGCTCGCGCACCACGTCGGCGCGGCGCTCGCGGCGTTTCTGCTGGTCCAGCTCGCACCCCGCGACGCGCTGGAGATGAGCCTGCTGCACTTGGACCCACAGCTGCGTCACCGTCTGCTCGCTCACGCCTTCGATGACGCCGCTGAGCACTCCCAGGCGCACGAGGCTGAGCAGCCCCATGGTTTCGTCGGGCGTCAACAATCGGGCCGTACGCAGCACCCCCAGGGCTCGGCAGCAGGCGTCCTCGGTATAGCGCCTGCGCTTGTCCACGAGCGCCCCCCTGGCGGCACGCTCGTACTGCACGACCTTGGGGATGATCTCGTGCTCCAGTTCGTGGAGGAAGACCGACTCGGGCTTTCCCAGTGTGATCTGGTTGCTGATCTGGTAGAGATCGCCCGTCGCTTCGGACCCCTCGCCGTAGAAGCCGCGGAGGGCGAGCCCCATGTCCTTGGCGGCACGTTTCACCTTCTCGATCTCTCCGGTCAACCTGAGGGCCGGCAGGTGGAGCATCACGCTCATGCGAGACGCGGTGCCGACATTGGTCGGGCAGGCGGTGAGGTATCCGAACCGCGGCGAGTACGCGTAGTCCAGGTGCTGCTCGAGCCTGTCGTCGGCCTCGTCGAGCTGCTTGAACGCGTCGGTGAGCGCCAGGCCGGAGCGGAGCACCTGCAGGCGGAGATGGTCTTCCTCGTTGACCATCAGGCTGAGCCGTTCGTCGGGAAGGCTGACCGCCAGGCCGCGCGGAAGGTCTCCTTTGGCGTGCTCCTTGCTCATGAGGTGGCGCTCCACCAGGAGCAGCCGCTCGATGTTGGACAACCGGTGGACATCCACCCACAGCACGTGCACGGCGAGCTGCGCCTGCGCCACGGCGCCGCGCACGAGCGTGAGGAGCTGCTCGCGCTGCGCCTCGCTGCAGCGGGCCAGGAACGGGAGCTGGCGGATATTCCGGGCGAGGCGCACCCGCGACGAGATCACCACGTCCGGCTCGGCGCCTTGGCTGGTAAGCCACTCGGCGCCCCTGCGGGCCGAGTCGGTCGACCAGGGTGTCGCGGCCTCGCTCACAGCGCGGTTTCCTCCTCGCTCCCCGCCGCGCCCCCTCCGGGCAGCCCGGGGGCCGAGAGCTTCTGCAGCTTGAGCAGCTCGTCA
>DASPMT010000047.1:0-7313 GCA_035626935.1 Phycisphaerales bacterium
GTCGGCACCACGCGCGTGTTCCAAGCCGCTTTCACGCCGATGGCGACCGAGACGACCGGCTACCCGCTCACGATCACCAACGTTGTCGGCACGCCCGTCGCGACCGCGACCCACTACGGCACCACCGCCCCCACCCTCGGCCGCTCCCGGCTGGTGTTCAGCTCGGCCTCTGTCGCCGACACCGTCCGCGTCAGCAGCGTCGACGAGCTGGGCGATCTGGAGTCCGACTCTGCTGGCAACCAGTTCGTCGGTTGGACCAGTGAGTACGTCCCGACCGGTTCGGCCGTGTGGGGTGTCCGCGCTGGCAGCGATGCCTCCAGCTACGCGATCGCCGTCAACTACTCGGGCGGCGTCGTGCGAGAGGGCTCGACAGCCGGCAGCGGCACCGTCCTGTTCACGCTCGACCCGGCCAAGGTCTACGGCATCTGCTTCAGCGGCAACATCAACGACCGCTCCGCCCGCTTCTACGCCTTCAACCTCTCAGACGACTTCCGCCGCGTCCCGCTCATCCGGTCCGCCAACCTGACCACCGCGTGGCCGACCGGTCCCAAGGGCGTCATGTCGGCCGTCTACGTGTTCGGCGCGACCGTGCCCGAGGCGAGCACCATGATCGCGGGCCGCACGTTCGGGCTCATGGTCGGCGATTCGTACAACTCCACCTACTGCAACACGCGCGGCACGGCCGTGCTCAACCTCACAGCCGCGACGGGCACCACCACCGGCACGCTCACCGAGACGGCCACGGGCGCGACGCTCACCAGCACCACAACCACCACCAGCGGCGGCGTCGGTAATGTGGTCGGCTCCAACGCCAGCCCCTACCTGCTGGGCGGCGGTGCGGTGACGTACGCGGGCGGAGGCACGGCGACGGGCGGAGCGATCGAGTTCAAGAACACGATCATCTGCACCAACAACAACCTCGGCTTCCACGTCGCCCACGGCGCCGAGAACCACTTCATCCCCAACGCCTACCGCCCCGGCAAGCCGGTGAGCACCGACATCCCGGACGTGACCTACCAGTGGTCGATCGGCCGCTCCGGGCTCCGGATCGAGGACCTGAGCAAGGGCACGATCGACGCGTGCTCAACGCTCCGCGGCGCCTGCGTCACCGTGCTCGGCTCGTTCGCCCACAACAGCATGGCGAGCATTACGGCGGCCAACACCGCTACGACGCTGGCCGATTGGGGCAGCAAGGTCCGGTCTCTGCGCGACGCCTGCCTCACCGGCGGCAACACCGTCATCTGGCCCAGCGGCGTGTTCAACACCTCCTTCTACACGGCCTCGGGCGTGGCCGCCGGTTACTTCTCGCTGGCCGGAGCCGAGCAGTTCATGGCCGGCACGCACGCCGAGATCATCAAGGACGTGCTCGGCAAGCCGGGCCGCCTCTACGCGTACAACTTCTACCCCGAGTCCAACGCCTGCTTCGTGGGCGCGGTTGACAACATCCACATCGCGGGCAACACCGAGGGCGCTCGGTACTACGTGAGCCGCCTGTTCGGCAACGTGCCCGGCGGCTTCACCTCCGGCTCGCTCCGCCGATACAACCCGCGCCGCCGTCCGGGCCGTCGCCCGACGCGACGACTCGTCACCGCCCCTCGCCAGCGAATCGCAGCCTAAACCATGCTCGCACTCACCGCGGTCAACATCGCCCTCCGCGCGCTGGGCGAACCTGCGCTCTCGGCCCTGGGCGACAGCCCGCACGGCCAGGAGGCCAGCGACCGGCTCGACGAGCTGGTCGACGAGCACCTTGGGGCGTCCCCGTTCTGGTTCCAGACGGCCACGCACTTCGCCACCACGACCGCGGCGTCCGGCAACGGCAAGCCGTTCATCGGCGGCGAGGACGTGACCGGCGGCACCAGCGGCGCCACGTTCCAGCTCATCTGCATCGACAGCGAGGGCCGCGTCTATCTCCGCCGCACGGACGGAACCGTCAGCGGCACCGGCGAGACCCTCACCGGCGCAACAAGCGAGGCGACGATCATCACCTCCGCGGCGTACACGGCCCTGGACAAGAACCGCTCATGGCCGTTCACGTCTCTGCCCGAGCAGTTCGCCCGTTGGCTGGCCCACGAGTGCGGGCTGGACCTTGAGCGCCAGTACAAGCGCGGGCAGGTCGACGAGGCCATCCTCGCCCGCCGGGTGAGCATGGCTCGCATCCACGCGATCGACTTCGACACCGGCTGGCAGGGCTGGACGGCCAACAGCCAGGTCGACATCAACCGGGTGCGTCAGGCGTTCACGCGCGGGCCGGTGACGACCGACCCGCTCTATCAGGACTGAGCCCTCAACAACATGGCCGAATCCGCGACGGTCCGCATGGCGACGCTCGCGGGGGGTATCAGCAAGCTCAAGGCGGAGGTGCGCTCGGCCGGACAGGTGGAGGACGCCAGCAACGCCGACTTCTCTCTCCAGCACGGGTTCGCCAAGCGTGCCGGCACCAGCCACATCGCGGCGCTCGGGTCGTCCATCGCCTCCACGGTCTGGCTTGAGAGCCGCACCCTTGAGGGCGGCGAGCGTCCCCGCGTGCTCATCGGCTCCGACGGCACCGTCAGGGTGTTCGACGGGGCGACGGAGGCGACCGTCCAGATCGACCTCGCCGTCGCGTCCTACCTCGCCACGTCGCACGCCCGCAGGCCCGTTTCCGCCAGCGTCGACGACGACGAGGGCGTGCTCCGCATCGCCAACCCGGCGGTCATCCCTCTTGCCGAGTCGAGCCCGACGGTCACCTCCAGCGGCCACCGCGACACCTACGCGGCCCTGGAGTCGTTCACGCCCACGGCGGCCGGGCAGGTCTGGCGTGCCAAGGAGGGGAGCGACGCCCGCCCGGCGGGCCTGTACCGCTACACGCCGGGTATCGGCACCTTTGCGCGGGCGAGGTTCGCCACCTACAACGCGAGCAACAGCAACACCAGCCAGACGGCGCTCCTCTGCTCGCGTGCCCAGAACCCGCGCGGGTTCAAGATCTTCGTCTCGCGGTTCATCGCCGACGGCAGCGCCACCTACGCCATCAGCACGGGCGGCCCGCACGGCGACCAGGGGACCGTCACGGGCGCCATCCTCGACGGCTACACCTACCAGGAGGGGGACCAACTCTACTACAGCGCAGGCGGCGGAGGCGTAGCGGGCGCGTACCCCATCGCCAGCTCCAGCGCCGGGTTCGGCTCCGGCCTGACGCTGGAGGGCGTCATCACCGGCGCGGCGGCCGGCGCGATCACCATCCGCGGTATCGGCCGGCTGGTCGAGATCAACGAGAACTTCCACACCGACCCGGTGACGACGATGGACGACGCGGCCGTCCGCATCACCCAGTCGCTCCGTGCCGCCGGTCTGGTCGACGCCTGCTGCCACTGGGAATGGGACACCTTCGACACCTACGAGGGGCACTTCGTCATCACCTCGCCGTGGGGAGGGCCGAAGGCCGGGTTCTGCCCGACCAACACGTTCATCACGTTCGCCCCCTCCACCGGCAACTACAACGACTCGGCGGCAACCGCGGCCTTCAACGCGCCGACCATCACCGCCGGCACCGGCGCGTTCGAGGACTTCACCACACCCGCACGCGACCGCTGGACGCCCGTGCCGACGCCCGACCAGGCCGACGCCGTGCTCGACCCCGAGACCATGCCGGTCCGGCTCCGCCAGATCGTCACCGGCGGCTACGACGACACGGCCCTTGACCTTGGCGCTTGGCACTACTTCCGGCTCGGCGACAGCACGCTCAACAACTCGGCCAAGGACTCGACGGGGCACTCGCTCGGCACGTACTCAGGGTCCCCCACACGCGGCGGCGGCAACGGGCTGGTCGTCGGCGACTCGAACGACGCCACGGTGTTCGACGGCACCAATGACACCGTCACGGCGACGACGTGGTGGTCGATGGGCAACCGGGCGGCAGTGACGGTCGAGGCGCTGGTCGTGACCACCAACGCGGTCGCCACCGAGAAGTGCTTCGTCCACCTGCGGCAGAAGAACGACCTGTACGTGACGATGAACAAGACCCAGGCGAACCGGATCACGGTCTACGCTGGCGGGGGCGAGTACCGCTGCGACGTTGCCAACTTCAATGACGGCAACCTCAAGCACCTCACCGTCGTGTGCCGCGACGAGACCGCCACCGCCGGGGCAAGGATCACGGTCTACGTGAACGGCGTGGCCCAGACGATGACCGCGACGGCCGAGGTCGCCACCCCGCCGTCGATCGCCACCGAGCAGGGCGGCTACACGATTACCATCGGCTCGCGGCAGAACGCGGCCACCCCGCAGTACTTCGCCGGCACGCTCGACGAGGTTGCCATCTACCCGTTCGCGCTCAACCAGGCGGCGATCACCTTCCGCTCCGCCCAGGCCGGGAACACCCACACCGGCGACCTCTGGGCCGTCGAGCACGGCGCCTACGCGGCACGCCTCACGGGCGACCAAACCACCAACCCCGTCCCGTCGTTTGTCAAGAACGGCGTGGGCATCTCGGCCATGACGGTCTGGCAGGGCCGCGACGAGTTCGGAGCCGGCCGCAGCGTGACCCTGGGCCGTGCCAACGAGGGCACGTCCTTCTTCGTCAAGGACGCCGACAACGTCACCGACGGCGACCCCATCGACCGCGTCGTCGTGCAGGAAGGGAACATCACCAGCCTCACGACCTTCGGCTCCATCTGCGTCGCCACCACCGATGGGCCGGTGCAGTACGAGCTCTCCGCGGGCAAGGCCCTGACGATCAGCAGCCTCAACAGCCGGGCCGGCTACCGTCAGCGCGTCGCGGCCGTCGCCCCGGTGCTGTCTGGCGACCGCCTCTACGTCGCCGCCCCGACCTCCGAGGGCTCCACGGTCACCGGCACGCTGCTTGAAGGGATCATCGACGAGCAGAGCGTCGCGGCCACGTACGACGATGTCGGCCAAGGCGTCCGCGGACTGGTCAACCCGACGAGCCTCGACTCGGCCGTCCTGGTGACCGTCGCCAGCGACGGCAAGCTCATCCTCTGCGAGAAGGGCGGCTCGCGCCTGTGGGTCTACCAGACCGCCTACATCGGGCAGGAGAAGCGGCAGTCGGCGTGGACTCAGTGGACGCTCGGCACGGGCGTCATCCGTGCCGCCTGTGACGAGGGTGAGGCCGTCCTGCTGGTGGTGGAGCGGAGCGGCAAGTACACGCTCGAATCGTGGAGGCCTGAGCCGCCCGAGCAGTGGCCCACCAGCGCCCAGCGGATCGACGGGCGCGTTTCGGTCGCGTCGGTCTCGCACGGCGCCGGCGTCACGACCTTCACCATGCCCACCAACGTCCCGGCCACGGGCATCGACACCGCCGTCAAGTCAGACGGCACGGTGCTGACGGCGACGCCCATTAGCGCCACCCAGTTCACCGTCCCCGGCCTGCTCCATCCGATCACTGTCACCGCCGGCCGCTCCTACGCAGCCACCGCGCGGCTCTCCCGCCCGTTCCAGCGCGACCTCAACGGTCAGGCGTACATCGGTCAGAGCCTCACACTCAGCCACCTCATGCTCACCGCCACCGACCTCAGCCGCGTCACCGCTACGGTGACCGTCGACAGCCGCGCGGGGACGGTCTGGCCGGTGCGATCAATCAACAGCGACACCAAGCTTGGCCGGGCGTGGACCCGCGGGCCGGTGCAGCGGACATCGATCGATCTGACTCTCACGGGCACCCAGCCGATCAGCGTCGGCACCGCTGAGCAGGTCGTCGACGCGGTCAGGGGTCGCGTCTAGTGGCGTTCCTCGGCATCACGCCCGCCATCGTCCAGGCGATCGGCACAGCCGCGGCTGTGGCCGGAGCGGGTGTCAGCGTCTACTCGGCGGTGGAGGCCAACCAGAACGCGGCAGAGGCGAAGGACGCGGCCCGCCGCAAGGCCGAAATCGAGCGTCTCCAGACCAACTCTGAGGCTCGCCAGCAGCGCTCGGTCGTCAACCGCCGCATGGCCCAGCAGGTCGACGCGTCGCGGGTGCTTTCGGCCGCCGCCGGCGTCAGCGGAGGGGCGTCGCAGATGGTCCTTGAGTCCGCCTACGCGCGCGACGCCAGCGCCGACCTCGCCACCCTGTCGGCCAACCAGTTCTACCGCAACACCGGCATCGGCATCTCGCTCACCAACAACCTCAACCGCATCGACAGCCAGACGCCCAGCGTCGGCGTCGCGGCCGTGCAGGGCGTGCTCCAGGGGATCGGAACGTACATGACCGTCACCGACGGGCTCAACCGAATGCGGGCGCGCACCGAGACCGGCGATCCCGCACCGAACAACCCCGACACCATCGGCGGCTCCAGCCAGTCTTCGTCCATCTACGCGGCCGCCACACCATGACACAGTTCTCACCAGGGTTCCGACTCCCGCGACCGAGGATCGACGTGGGCGCTCCGCTCGGCCCGACCGTCGCCGTCCAGCCAGTCGGCATCGAGGACCCCGCGCTCGCACGCGACCCGGCCACCGAGCAGCTCGGCGGCGCACTGGACGCGTTCACCTCGCTGGTGGCGATGGGCGGACGGATCGCTGATCGCGACGCGGCGGAGGCCGAGCGTGCCGCGGACCGCAGCGAGCGCGAGCAGCAGAAGGCCGACGCCAAGGCGCTGAGCATCGCGTTCGGGTCGGCCAAGCGCGGGGCCGCGCAGGCCGCCCGCGAGCGGCTGCCGGGCGACATCGACCTCATCCGCCAGGGGAAGTTCCAGTTCGCGCCAGAGGACAAGGGCGACCCGGAGGCCGCGATCGACCGGATCGCCAACCAGTACGCCGACATGGCCGCTGCGGAACTCCCCGAGCAGCACCGCGAGACGATCCGACAGGCCGTCTACGAGGAGTTCGGCCGCATCTACGCGAGGCCGGCACTGACGGCGCTGTACGAGAAGCAGAACGTGGACCGCAAGCGTGCGATGGACACGGCGCTGGGCGGCGTGAAGGACCAGCTCCTCGGTACCACCGACCCGGACCAGATCGAACGCGTGATGAACGAGGCATTCGCCACCATCCCCGGCGTCCGCCTCGACCAGCTCGACAGCGTCGCTGCCAATGCCATGTACTCGTTCGCCCGCGACGGCAACGAGACGATGGTCAACGCGTTCGCCGACATGCTGGGCAAGCGTGAGCTCGACGTACAGGACCGGGCGCAGGAGTTGCTCGCTATCGCCAAGAACAAGCGGACCAGCGAGGCCAACGCCGCCTTCGCCAACGTCGCCGGACGCGTGAAGCTGGAGGTTGGACTCGGCCAGATGACGCCCGAGTCGGGGATCCGCCAGATCATCGAGATCGGCCAGCAGAACGGCATCGGGTTCAACAAGATCGAGAGCGAGGCCGCCACGCTCATCACCAAGTGGCAGG
>DASPMT010000048.1:0-6514 GCA_035626935.1 Phycisphaerales bacterium
GGGGCTGAGGGGCGTTAGGGGCGACTGAGTTTTCGACCGGAGCATCCATGGCCCAGACACAAGCCGACCTGAATGAGATGAAAGGCCGCAAGCTCGGCCGCGTGCTGACCAAGCTCGGGCACACGACGCGCGAGCGGGTCCACGAAGCGCTGGCGATCCAGAAGACCCGCAAGGTGCCGATCGGTCAACTCCTGGTTGAGCTTGGGTACTGCACGGTCCCCAACGTCAACGAAGGGTTGGCCGCGCAGGCGGGCCTGGGGTACATGGACCTGTCGACGTTCGACATCCCCGCCGACCTGAAGGATGTCCTCCCGGCTCAGACGGTGCAGGCGTACCAGTGCGTGCCGGTGGCGTACAACCCCACCAGCAAGCGGCTGAAGGTCGCGATCAAGGACGCCAACTCGTATGTCGCGGTGGACGATCTCCGCCGGCTGATGGGCTTCAACGTCGAGGCGGTCGTGGCCGAGCCGGGGCAGGTCGACGCCCTGATCAAGAAGCACTACTCAAAGGGCGAGTCGATCACCGACGTGGTGAGCGCGCTGGCGGGCGACACGAAGCTGAAGGAGATGGCGCAGAAGGGGGGCGTCGGCGACAAGTCGATCGACCTTGACGCGCTGATCGACGCCTCGGAAGATAACAAGGTCATCAAGCTCCTGAACCTGGTGCTGCTGCAGGCGATCAAGGACCGCGCCAGCGACATCCACTTCGAGCCGTTCGAGGGCGAGTTCAAGATGCGCTACCGCATCGACGGCGTGCTCTACGAGATGCACCCGCCGCCCAAGGAGCTGGCGACGGCGATCACCAGCCGTATCAAGGTCATGGCCAAGCTGGACATCGCCGAGCGCCGCCTCCCGCAGGACGGGCGCGTCGAGCTGACGGTCGGCGGCGGGCCGGTGGACCTGCGTGTGAGCGTGCTGCCGACGATGTACGGCGAGAGCGTGGTCATGCGCGTGCTGGACCGGAGCAACGTGCAGCTCGCGCTGGACCGCATCGGCATGCGCGAGGACGATCTTGTCACGTTTCGCCGGCTGATCAACAAGCCCAACGGGATCGTGCTGGTGACCGGGCCGACCGGTTCGGGCAAGACCACCTCGCTCTACGCCGCCCTCGCCGAGCTCAACGACATCGAGACCAAGATCCTGACGGCGGAGGACCCGGTCGAGTACGACATCGACGGGCTTTGCCAGGTGCAGGTGAACAACGAGGTGGAGCTGACGTTCGCCAAGGCGCTGCGAAGCTTCCTGCGTCAGGACCCAGACGTGATCCTGGTGGGCGAGATCCGCGACCTTGAGACGGCGGAGATCGCGGTGCAGGCGTCGCTGACGGGCCACCTTGTGCTCAGCACGCTTCACACCAACGACGCGCCCAGCAGCATCATCCGACTGGTCGACCTGGGCGTCGAGCCGTTCCTGCTGACCGCCACGCTCGAGGGCGTGGTGGCCCAGCGTCTGGCGCGGACGATCTGCCCCAAGTGCAAGCAGGCGTACACGCCCAGCGAGGAGGAGCTGATGGAGCTCTCCCTCCGCCCCGACGACGTGGTGGGCAAGCAGTTCTTCCGCGGCGCCGGCTGCCAGAACTGCTACTCGTCGGGGTACCGCGGGCGCATGGCGATCTTCGAGATCATGGGCGTCGACGACCACATGCGCGACCTGATCATGAACAAGCAGAGCACCAACATGCTGCGCAGCTACGCGCGCAAGCTCGGCATGCGCACGCTGCGAGAGTGCGGGCTGCTGGCCATCTATGAGGGCCAGACGACCATCGACGAGATCGTGCGCGAGACCATCGCCGAGGACTGACGCGAGACGTGAGCAGCTGAAACTGATGGGCCCGCGACCGGCGGCGCCGTAGACACCAACGACCACGGAAGACCACAATGGCCACCTTTACTTACGAGGCGCTCAACGCGCAGGGCAAGCCGCAGAAGGGTCAGATCGACGCGGGCACGAGCGAGGAGGCGATCCAGCGGATCAAGCAGCAGGGGTACTTCCCCACCTCCGTGCGCGAGCAGAAAGAGAAAAAGGGCGCCGCGGGCGGCGAGGTCGTCAAGAAGAAGCGCAAGGGCGCCGGCGGCATCAGCATCGGCGGCGTGAGCACCAAGAACCTCACCGTGTTCACGCGGCAGCTCAGCACGCTGCAGGACGCCGGCCTCCCGCTGCTGCGCTCGCTGCAGATCCTCGAGGAGCAGCAGAAGCCGGGCAAGCTCAAGAGCGTGCTGCTGGACGTGTGCGACGACGTCGAGGGCGGCACCAGCCTCAGCGAGTCGATGGCCAAGCACCCCCGGGCGTTCGACAAGCTCTACACCAAGATGGTGGCGGCGGGCGAGGTCGGCGGCGTGCTGGACATCATCCTGCAGCGTCTGGCCGACTTCATGGAGAAGGCCCAGCGCCTCAAGCGGAAGGTGATCGGCGCGCTGGTCTACCCGGCGGTGGTCGTGTTCGTCGCCGTCGGCATCGTCATGTTCATCATGATCGCGATCATCCCGAAGTTCTCCGAGATCTTCAAGGAGTTCGGCGTCAAGATGCCCGGCCTGACCAAGTTCCTGGTCGATTCCAGCCAGTGGATGGCCGGCAAGATGATCACCGGCAACCCCGCCGCGCCGACGATCCCGGGCTTCCTGTGGATCACCTGCGTGCCGATCATCCTGGTGATCCTCTGGAAGGTCGTGCGCACCGCGACCCCCGGGCGCGCCGTGACCGACACCGCCCTGCTCTGGCTGCCGGTGTTCGGCGGGCTGATCCGCAAGACGACGATCTCGCGCTTCACCCGGACGCTCGGCACGCTCATCAACGCCGGCGTGCCGATCCTGGAGGCGATCACCATCACCAAGGAGACGTGCGGCAATTACGTCTTCGAGAAGGCGCTCCAGCGCGTGCACGACTCGATCCGCGAGGGCGAGTCGTTCGCCGGCCCGCTGCGCGAGAGCAAGACCTGCGACCCGATCGTCGTCAACATGATCGATGTCGGCGAGGAGACCGGCGAGATCGACGCGATGCTCCTGAAGATCGCCGACAACTACGACGAAGAGGTCGACGTCGCGGTCGGCTCGCTGGTCAAGCTGATCGAGCCCATGCTGGTCCTCTTCCTCGGCGGCGCCGTCGGCACCATCGTCGTCGCCATGTTCCTCCCCATGATCTCGATCATCGAGAAGCTCTCCTCGGGCGGCAAGTGAAAGGGGCACCCATGCGCACTCCTCACCCACGGGGCTCCAACTCGGCGCGGGCACGCGGCTTTACCCTGCTGGAGGTGCTGCTGGTGGTCGTGATCGTCACCGTGCTGGCGGCGCTGCTCTTTGTCGCGATCGGCGCCGCCGTCAGGGCGGTCCGCAAGGCGGGCGAGCAGCAGTACGTCCGGTCGCTGGCGATGGCGGTGGAGCAGTACAAGCAGAGCTTCGGTTCCGTCCCGCCGCTGGTCGCCGAGGGGACCACCGAGGCGGAAGGCCCGCTGGTGATGAACCCCAACGCCGGCACGCCGTACCGCCCGCGGGTCAAGGGCGAGGGCTCCGCCCAGGACCTCACCCGTGCCATCCGCTACGCCCGGTACGAGATCGACGCCGACGGCAGCAACCCCGATCTCAACCGCTCCAGTCGCTACACGCTGGGGGTCTACATCCTCGGCGTGCTGGGCAAGAAGTACGACGGCGTCGAAGGCCCGGGCTTCACCAAGCCCGACACCGATGGCGTCTTCAGCCGCGCCGGCGCGACGACGCAGCCGCTCTTTGACGTCACCCGTCACACCGAGCGCGTGCAGCGCCAGCCGGTGGTGGGCAGCGAGGACGATCCCGCCTGCCGCACGGTGATCCTGGACCGCTGGAACAACCCGATCCGCTACTACCGGTGGCTGCCGACGTACCACACGGCCTCGGCGACGGTCCTCTCGTCCGTATACCCGGGTGCGCCGGCCAACGCCCCCGCGCAGGCGAAAGAGGTCCGCAGCTTCAACGTGCCGCCGGGCGTGGGAAACCCGCTGACGAACACCGAGCTCCGCGGCGCGCAGGCCGCCGTCGTCTCCGCGGGACCAGACGGGCAGATCAACGACACCGTCGCAGACGCGCCCGAGAACCAGGACAACATCGTGGAGGTGGTGAAGTGAACCCTCCCCCCCGCAGCACCGCAACACTCCCGGTCCGCCGCCGCGCCTTCTCGCTGACCGAGATGCTCGTGGTGCTGGTGATCATCGTCATCCTGCTGGGGATCGCGATCCCCGCCTTCAGAGCGATGAACCAGAGCCAGGAGAAGACGTCGAGCGAGGCTCGGCTCGGCTTCGCTCTCACCGCCGCGCGCGACGCAGCCATTAACGCGGGAGAGGGGAACGACGTCGCGGCCGTGTTCACCTACGACATCGGCGGGCCCATGCGCGTGGTGCCGTGCCAGCTCACCGGGCGGGTGGTGCAGTACACCGGCGGCACCCCGACTTCGTTCGAGGTGTTCGTGCCCGTCGCCTCGATTGAGCCCACGTCTCTGCCGATGGGATGGACCGTTCGCGCGTACGCGCCCGGCGCGACGATCAACAACGGCTGGTACAACGACGGCGCGGTCGTGCGCTACACGGCCGACGCACCCGCCTGGGTCTTCCCGGAGACCGGTTTTTTCGACCACACCCTGATCGGCGACGGGGCAAACAGGCAGACCTTCATGGTCCGCTTCGAGGGCGGAACGGGCAAGCTGGTCGGTTCGACCACGCGCGGCGCTCTCGCCCTGCTGCCGCGCCCGTCTTCGAGCGGCCGCACCGCGCCGGATTATCTGCGGGCCGATCTCTCGGGCGACCTGCGTCAGATGGTGCTCACGTTCCTGAACGACCCGCGCACCGCGACGCTCTCGCAGGCCCAGCGCGACGAGGTGCTCAGCCCCGCGAGCAGCGACTGCGTGCTGGTCAAACCGGTGAGCGTCCTGGCGCTGGCCGACGAGAACCAGCTCGCCGGCATGCTGGGCGTGCGCGTCGACGACACCAGCCGCAGCCTCTATGTCGCCACCCCGGGCGAGGTGAGCGCTGGCCTGACGTTCTCGCCGCGCCTGGTCAACGGCCCCACGGGGGGCTCTCCGCTCGACACAGTCTCTGTCGACCGGGCCATCGAGTTCTACGACAACCCGACCAACACCAGCGGCACCGTGCGCACCTCCAGCGGCGAGGTGCGGATCTACTCCGTCGAGCGCTACGGCGGCCTGCTGAAGGAACTGACCGTCTCCCCACAGTAAGGACGAGCATGACCCTCACTCCCACAACACGACCCGGCCCCGGCCACCGCGCGGCGCGTCGCGGCTTCTCGCTGGTCGAGGTGCTGATGGCGGTGCTGATCCTCAGCCTCGGCCTGCTGGGCCTTGGCGCGATCATGCCCGCGGTGGTGAAGCAGCAGCGCGTCGGCGCGGACCAGACCTTCGGCACGATCGCCGCGCGCACAGTCGCCGCCAATATCAAGGGGAACGGGCTGTTCAACGGCCGGGCCGCCGGCTCGGGCAACGCCCTCCTCCGCTCCTACGGGCGGTGGGAGGCCTGGGCCCGCTGCACCGCCAGCGCGGGGTACAGCTACGACATCCCCGAGGACGGCACGTGGCGCGTGCTTGAGGTAGAGGGTGACTCCAGCGGCATCGGCACCGGGCGAGCGGTGCTGGGTCCGTTCGGTCCCGACATCACCGGTGACGACGCCGCTTATATCAACCTGCAGGACCGCCTTTTCCCTTCGCCGACGTCGGTCACCACAGGCGCCGCGCTTGTGAGCGAGCCGCAGTTCGTCGTCGACCTGGCCGTCCGTCGTGTCACGCCGCTGATCGACAGCGGCCCGATGAACCAGATGGGCACGGGCGGGGCGCTCCTGTACGAGCGTCCCGGAAACTTTACGGTTCAGGTGGCGCTGATCACCCGCCGGGTCGATCAGCGCATCCGCTCGGCTGACGGCGTCAGCATCATGCAGGCGCTTACCGACACGTCGCTGCCCCTCAGCAGCCGGCGCTGGCCCGTGAGCGAGGACGCGACCGGCAACCCGATGGGCGGCGGCGAGAACCAGGGTCCCGGCTCCCCGCGCTACTCGCTGCCTTACACGGTCAGCGTCACGTACGACCCGGCGACCCCCGACCAGCTCATCGTCGAGACCGCCGACGACTCCCAGCACGCGTCCAGCCCGACCACGCGGACGGCGCAGGTCGCTTTCCAGCAGCTCTCGCAGCCGGGTCAGATCATCATCGACAACCTCGGCAACATCTACACGGTGCAGGGGACGGACGACCGGGCCGCCAGCAACGCGCTGGCGCTGCGGATCTCGCCTTCGGTCGCGGGCAACATTCCCGCGTCCTCCTCGTCCGACCGCCGCCGCCTGCACCAGGTGCTCGTCTCTCCGCAGGCGCCCGCCGCGGTCAACATCATCACGGTGAACCCATGAGCAACTCCACCCAGGTCCGGGGCGCACGGTCGGTGCAGATGATGCGCCAGGGCTTCACCCTGACGGAGATGCTCGTCGCCGTCGGCGCCATGGCGCTGCTTGCGCTGGGCGTCGCGCAGGTCTTCTCACTCACCACGCGCA
>DASPMT010000049.1:0-5246 GCA_035626935.1 Phycisphaerales bacterium
CGCGATCGCCCTTTGCCTCGCGGCCGCCGCCCACGCCGACGTCGTTCTGACGTTCCCCGAGGCGTACGTCTTCGAAGGGTCGCGCGGGCACTCGGTGACCACCGGCGCGCTGACGGGCCGCCTGCGGGGCGTGGTCGTCGAGTTCACGTACACCGACGCGAGCGGCAGCTCGACGGCCTACGACGTCGCGTTCACGCTGAACCGGCACCAGTGGGGCGGGTACCTGCCGTTCATCAACGGCGCCGACCTGGGAGAGTCGCCGACCTACGCGCCGAGCCTGCCCGACCCGATCACCTTCTGCTCCGGCGAGCTGGGGATGGGGTACGAGGAGGATTTTACCGGGCAGTGCGCTCTGGTCGGGTTCGGCAACGGGAACATGGGTGGCGGGTGCACGGTGACCGACGTCACCATCACGCTCCTGGGCGTCGTACCGACGCCGAGCGCCGCGGCGGCGCTGGGGCTCGGAGGCATTGCGGCGATGCGCCGGCGCAGGCGCTGATCCGCGGCGTGTGGGTCGGTGACCGCTCATGGCGTGCGTCAGAGGCCGGCGAAGTACGCGCGGTAAGGGATGCTCCAAAGGCGCCCGGATTCGGGCGGGGCTTCGTAGACGATCTCGATGAGGGTCAGGTCCGGCCAGGTGCGGCCCGTGTCGTCGACGAGGTCGCCCTTGTTGCCGGCGGCCGCGTCGAGCGCGTCGGTGACGGCCTTCAGCGCGGCGGCGTTCGCCGCGGTGAGCCGGCCGCGGACCTCGACGGACACGGTGTGAGCGCCGAGGATGTGGATGCCCGCGTCGTTTGTGCCGAGGTCGATCTTGCGGGCCCACTGGCTGCCGCGCGGGCCGGCAGTGAAGGTGCAGGGGCCGCTGCCGAACAGGTCGAGCCCATCGAAGCTGCTCATGGGTTTGCCTCCTCGATGACGACCGGGTCGGTTGCCCCCGCCGGCGCGGCGGTGCTGATGGCAAGGAGCGAGATTGTGCGGACTGGGGGTTTGCCGGCTGGCTGCTCGTAGCGCACGGCGACGACAACGCAGATGCAACGCACCCGCCGGCGGTGGCGGTCGCTCGCGGCGGGGGAGACGCTGACCCTGATTTCCGCCTGCGACCCAAGCGCCGGGCCGGCGTCGGCCGGTGCGCCGGGCTCCTGCCTGACGGTGAAGGTCACGCGGCGCTTGGTGCTGTCGACCAGGCGGCACCACGGTCCGGTCGAGCCCCATTGCTCGACGGGGGTGACGGTGGCGCGGTCGATGGCGACCGAGGTGACGCGTTCGAGCACGAGCGGGCCGAGTTCGACGCGGTGAGGGTTGAGGATCAGCATGGAGGATGCTCGCGTTGAAGGAGAAGGTGACGTGCGGGCGACTCAGCCGCGCAGGAGTGGGATGACGGCGGGACGACGGGTGGCGTCGGCGAGGCCGTCGCCGTCGGTGTCCACCAGCGCGGCCAGGCGCGTGCGCTCGGCGGCGGCGCGGAGGCGGAACTGCGTGGCGCGATCCGCCAGCGGGCTACCGGCGGGCGCGGCTGCGCCCGCGGAGGAATAGACCGCGTGAAGGGCGAGCAGCGCTTCGTAGGTTGTGAACTCCGGCGCGTTTGTCACGGCCGCTTCCTCTCCCTCCCCGAGGCCCAGCAAGCGCAGGATGTGGCGGTGGACCATCGCGATCTGCGGCCGGAAGGTGTAGACCTCGCACCCGCCGCCGGAGAGACCCACCGGCGGTATCGCCGGCCCGGTGCGCCCCCAGCGCACCAGGGAGACGGTGAGCGTGCCGGCGCCGGTGCGAGCGACGACCTCAAGCGGTACGCCGTTGAGCAGCGCGACGCACCCGGCGTCGACGCTCGCGGCCACGAGGTCGGCCCCCGCCAGCGTGAGCGTCGTGCCGCTGAGGGTGGCGACGGCTGAGGTGAGGCGCTGCGCGCTCCAGCCGGCGTCGGCGAAGAGGTTGGGCTCCAGGACGAGCAGGTCGATGTCGAGTGCGAACATGGGGGCTCCTGAGACACAGGACGGGATGCGTAGGACTGGCAAGCCGCCGGGCGTCCTTTCGAGCGTCCGGCGGCGCGGGTGCGGGTCCGGGCGTCCATGTGAGGACCGCCCGCGGGAGGGCCGCACGCCGCGTGGAGAAGGAGGATCAGGTGAGGCCGCGGATGACCGCGTGGGCCTGCTCGTTGCGCATCTCGACGGTGTACTCGCCGACGAGGAGGCCGCCGGTGCGGTCGCCGGTGGCGCCGAGCGGCTTGTAGTGGAAGGAGCGTCCGGCGAGCGGAAGGACGGCGATGCGGGTGGAGTCGAGGAGCACCGCGGTGTCGGGGGCGAGGTACCGGCTGACGACGACCGTGGTGCGGCCGAAGTCGCTCTCGTAGCGGCTGACGAGGTTGCGGTAGGTGTCGTCCTGAGGGCTCGTCTGGCGCCAGGGGACCATCCACTGGTTCATGCGCCGTTTGAGCGCGGCGCCGACGACGACGGTGTCGACGCGTGCGCTGCTCCCCTCCCAGACGGTGCGCATGGCGGCGTTGAGGACGGCCTCGTTGAAGTCGGTGCCGCTGCCGTCGCCCGCGGGGATCGGGCCGGTGTTGGGGAGGAACTGGTTGGTGACGATCGACGCGAGCACGCCGTTCATCGTGCGGCGCACGGCGCTCGTGCCCGCCTGGTTGGCGGCCGGCGCGAAACCGTTGAGGACGCTGTTCTCAAGGTCGCGGAGCAGCTCGCGGAGACGCTGGGTCTTCTGGTACTCCAACTCGTCGCCGACGCCGCCGGAGAGGCCGTAGCCGCGCGCGGCCTCCATCGTGCCCGAGACCTGAACGGTCGCGCTGTAGATCTGGGTGTAGTTGCGCTTGCGCGACCGGTTGGTGAAGCGCGCGTCGGGCGCGTCGTCCCCTTCGAGGGCGGCGTTGGCGAGGATCATCAGCTTCTGCCCGTTGGCGAGGTTGCTGGCGGGGCTGTTTCCGTAGCGGCGCACGACGGTGATGACGTTCCCGGCGACGGCGGAGATGTAGACCACCTCCTTGCTGCCCCAGGGACGCACCACGTCGCCGACGCGGAAGCGAGCTCCGTTGGCGACGGTGACGGCGGTGGCGTCCTGCGCGTTGGGGGAGAACGAGACCTGGTTGACCGAGTCGGTGTTGGCCAGCAGGTCGTCCTCGATCCATTCGTGGACGGTGTTCTGGGCGCTGCGTTGGGCGTCGCCGAGGTGGTCCAGCAGCGGCGTCTCGAACGGGCTGACGATGCTGATGAGGTCGGCGACATCCTCGACGAGCTCGGGCAGGTCCTGGGCGGCGGAGTACGTGGCTTTGCCGGTGAAGGGCATGGGTGCTTCCTAAGAGTGGCGAGCGGTACGCGATGGGTGCGGGTGATGAGTGATGGAGCGTCGGGTGCCGCCGGGCTCGGCTCTGCGAGCCCGGCGGCGACGGTGCGGCGGGTCCGGGCATCAGCCTCGCTCAGAGCGGCGACGCTGACGGCGCCCCAGCGGTTATTCCCTGCTGCGGCGGGCGCGCAGGTAGAGGAGGAGGCTTGCTCGGTCGCCGCGGGCGGCCTTCTCGCGGAGAACCGTCAGGTGCTGATCGACGCGGGGTGGGTCGGCGGCGGGGAGGGCCGCGGCGCTCGCGTGAGGGGCGGGGCCGCCGGGCGCGAAGAAGGCCGGCTTGCTGCGCTTGAGCGTGCGCACGAGGGCGGCGATATCGGGGTTGTCACCTCCTTCCTGCTCGAGTTCGTCGGCGGCGGAGGGGACGTCAACGGCCTGCGCATCGGCGAGGGCGCGTTCGATGCGCTGGCGACGGTCGGCCCGATCGATGCGTTTCTGGAGCGCGGCCACCTGGTCGATGAGACGTTGGGCGAGGCCTTCGCCGTCGTGAGGCGTCGGCGTGACGGGCCTGGCGGTGTCTTCTGGCATGGGGGGACTCCTTTGTGTGAGGGATGGGAAGGTGTGGAGATGGCTGGGCGGTCGGTGGACGGACGGCGGCGGAAACACGGGCGCCACCTCCGGGAGGGGTTTGTCTACTCCACGCCGGCGTCCTGGGTGGCGTAGCCGAGCTCGTTGAGGATGCGTGACGAGGTGACGCCGAGGTCGCGCTTGCTCTGCGCGGCGCGGAGCAGCTCGGTCTGGTCTGTGGCGATCGCGTCGGGCCACTCGATGCGGACCTGGCGGTCGCGCTGGGTGGTGCGGAGGAGGCCGGCGTGGTGAAGGGCGCTGAGGACGAGCGAGCAGGCGTGGGTGATCCCGCGCCCGTAGGTGATGCGTTTGCGTGCGGTGCGGGCGATGAGCCCTTGCAGGGTGAGGCGGAGGGCGTTCTCGCTGGAGAGGTTGCCGACGCGGGCCCGGACGACACCTGTGGCGAGCGGCGGGACGCCGCTGATCTTGTCGAGCGCCTCGCGCACCTCGTCGATGTGCCGGTCCTCGCTGGGGCTGGCGGCGTCGCCGCCGAAGGAGGTGATCGAGGCCTCGGGGTTGTCGGTGCTGAGAAGGACGCCAGGGCCGACGGGGGTACGCTCGAAGCCGTCGACGCCCTTGGCGAGGTACATCTTGAACGACTGCATGGTGACGCGGTTGGCGCGGTCTGAGAGGCGGGTGTTGAGCTCGTCCTGCATCGGGATGAGCGGCTCCACCTCGCCGAGCCCGTGGTAGACAAAGGGCTGGGCGACGTTCTGGATGTGGGCGACTGGGACCTGACCCGGAGAGACGCGGTTGGGAGACTGGCTGACCAGACGCGCGCTGGCGGCGCCGGCGTCCCCGTCGCCGTCACGCGTGAGGAGCAGGACCTGGCGCAGCGCGGGCGTGTAGACCTCCACGATGGTCTGGCGCGGGGCGCCGTGCGGAGTGGGCCGGTCGGCGACGACGCAGAAGGCGTCGAGCCGACGCCAGTCGGCGGGGCTGACCAGCGGGGCGGCGCGCACGGGATCGACCGGCGTCAGGCGGAGGGTCTCGGCGGCCTCGAGCGGATCGGCGAGCGCGGCGAGCGCGCCGGCGTCTTCGCCGTCGGCGGTGGTGTGCACGAGCAGATCGACCGAGCCGTAGACGTGCCCGAGGAGCGCGGCCTCCTGCAGCATCGCGAGCCCGCCGGAACCTTCGATGACCGACTCGAGCACGCGCTCGATCGTGTGGGCGAGGCGGGCGTCGGGGGCGGCGCTGACGATGCGGATCGGCTTGCCGACCAGGAAGTCGATCATGGCGCCGATGCGCCAGGCGATGTCGTTCTCGATGACGACCTCGCGTTGACCGAGCCCTCCCCGGTCGTCAACGTTGGCGCCGACGGCGGCGGGGTTGGA
>DASPMT010000050.1:0-5495 GCA_035626935.1 Phycisphaerales bacterium
CCCCCCCCCCGCGTTCGTCCGAGCGCATAAGAGCCTTGAGCGCAAGCTCAAGGAGTGAGACCCGCCACCCCCGGGCGAAGAGCGGTAGCAGGCAGTTTCTTTGATAGGGTCGGGCCTCGTCCTGCTCTGCCCGCTCGGACCGTTGGGCGGCCGGGGACCCTCGGGGGGCCAAAGCCGAAAGGCACACCAGCCATCGCAAGGACGCCGGTCATGCCGCGCCCCGCTCAGCCTCCCACAGCACGGTCGCCGGTACACTCAGGCGTCCGACATGAGAACGGAGTTCCACGTGAGTGACCGATGCCGCCGACACCACAAATTGGGTCCTCAGTGCCACACCCCTTCATGGCGACAGTGATGGAGAAGCGCCGCAAGTACTTTGTAATCGCGTGCGCGGCGGTCGCCGTTATCGGCATGGTGCTGTCGACGACGCGCACACGGGGCGAGCCTAGCGCACAAGGGCCTGCTGCGAGCCGGAAGGGCTCTGGCCGAATGAGGCTGGTCATGCAGGACGTCGACTCCCGGACGGCCTTTGGTGAGTGCCAAGTGTCCGTCGAACGAAACGTCGACGACGTGGTGTTTACTGACAACGGAGGAGATGTGCTTGTGCCGAGCTTCCGCACAAGGCCGCGGACGCCAGGCACTCCCGCGCCGGAGAACGTTACGGGCGTGTTCGCGGACGCGCACCTCGCGGTCGCACGGTGCGTAGGGCCCGATCGCTCAACGTTCTACTGGGTGGTAAGAAATGATCACAGCAAACCAGTGAGGCTCTCGTCCGAGTTGGAGCTGCAGAAGCATCTTAAGACGATCGGCTCCGCGCAGAACCTCCAGTTTGTCGGCCCACGAGAGTACGTAGCAGGCAAATAGCGCGTGCCGGGCGTCGCGAACGGCGGGTGCGCCTTGTCCTCGACCCTCGAGGGTCCGGCCTCCCAGCGGCCCGAGTGGGCAGGGAAGAACTGGGCCCGACCCCATCAAAGAAAGGGTTGAAGGTCTGAGCGATGAGCATGAGCGATGAGCGGGGGAGGGAGCAAAGGCAGGGCAAGCAGCCCTCGCCGCGTCGCACGTCGTTGCCCGTCCCGCGGCCTGCGCTGCGACATCCGCGGGCGGCGGCCGTTTTTCTTTGGGGTGAGGCAAAGGTGTCAGGCCTCCCCGCCGCTCACGGGTGGCCGCCCTCGAAGTGTTATTGGGCCGCACCCTTCCGCTCCGGTAAAGGCGGCGGCGGGTCGCCGATCCATCCGCTGCGATGGGCGTTCTTGCCGACCCTGAAGCGCGATCGTTCCGATCCGGACGCCGATCGATCCGATCCGGGGGCCGATGCTTCCGCTTCGGTCGCGGACCTTCACGATCCGATCGCTGATCGTTCCGATCCGGTCCACGATCGATCCGATCCGCACGCCAACCGGTCCGCTGCGCAGCGCGATCGATCCGATCCGATCGCCGATCCATCCGCAACGAACCGCGCGCTGACGCCCTGTTCCGGGGTGCTATTCGCGTCCGGCGGCGGTTACGGGGGACGTTGGCGCGTCCGTTTCGGTGGTTATCGCGAAATCGGGGAGAGGGCGGCAGGATCTGCGCCGTCGAGCGACGACGGGGGTGCCTGCTTAACTCCCAGACTCAAGGCGGGGAAAGGCGAAAGACCAGAGTTTCACCGTTCAATTAGAGCGCGAGGCTGCCGCCTCGAATCTAAACTCTTCACACTGAACTCTTTTCCCTCTTCCTGCCTCGAATCTCAACTGTGAACTTTCGCCTTCAGCCTCAAGCCGGGCTCTTGACGCTTCCCAGCACCTGCATCAGCGTCCGCTCCGCCGCGGCGATGCTGCTGCCGCCGACGGTGGTGCGCGGGATCACCCGGTGGGCGCCCACTGCAAGCAGGTTGCCGGTGATGTCCTCGGGGATGACGTAGTCGCGGCCCGCCAGCACCGCGGTGCCCCGCGCCGCCTGCGCCAGCGCCAGCGCAGCGCGCGGTGAGAGGCCAAGCTGCAGGTCCGGGTGCGAGCGCGTCGCGGTGGCGAGCGCGACGATGTAGTCGCGCAGCGACCGTTCGAACTTCACCGCGTCGGTGACCGCCTGCAGCGCGACGACCTGGTCGCGCGTGACCGCCGGCTTCAGCGCGTGCAGCACGCCGTTGGAGGGGCGCTGGTCGAGGATGCGGGCCTCGTCGGTGGGGGATGGATACCCGAGCGTGACGCGCATCAGGAAGCGGTCGAGCTGGTTCTCCGGGAGCAGGAACGTCCCCTCGAAGTCCGATGGGTTCTGCGTCGCCACCAGCATGAACGGCTGCGCCAGCGGGTGGGTGATCCCGTCGATGGTGACCGCTGCGTCGGACATCACCTCGAGCAGGGCCGTCTGGGTCCGCGGGGTGGCGCGGTTGATCTCGTCGGCGAGCACGATGTTGGCGAAGATCGGGCCGCGGGTGAACTCGAAACCCCCGCCGCCCGAGGTGGGATCGCGCCGGTAGATCGAGACGCCCAGGATGTCGGCGGGGAGCAGGTCGGGTGTGAGCTGCAGCCGGCTGAAGCTCGCGTCGATGGACCGCGCCAGCGCCGTCGCCAGCACGGTCTTGCCCACCCCGGGCACATCCTCGATCAGGCAGTGCCCCCGCGCCAGCAGGCAGACGATCAGGCGGTCGATCGCGGCGCTGTTGCCAAGGAACACGGAGGCGATCGAGTCGCGGAGGGCCGCGAGGGGGGGCTGCTGGTTCATGAGCGGGTACAGGGTAGCGCCCGCCCCTCTCCGGGCTTCGCCCGCGCTGCAACCGTTCGCGTTTGACAGTAAACTCTTCCCCTGCGATGCCGCCGTGGGATGAACAAGTGGGTGAGAGTGAAGCCGCGTCGGATCCGCCCCCCGCGGCCCGGCCGTCCGCCGAAGGTGCGCGCCCACAGGCCGCCAGCCGCCTGGCCGTCTCCCTGAGGGGAAACCTCCCCTGCGTTCAGTGCGGGTACGAGCTCCAAGGGGTCTCCATCCTCGGCGTCTGCCCTGAATGCGGCACCGCCGTCCGCGCCACGCTGCTCGCGGTCGTCGATCCGCTCGCCGCAGAGCTTCAGCCGATCAAGCGCCCACGCGTTGTCGCGGCGGGCCTGCTGCTGTGGGTGGGCGCGTTCTGCGTTGCCGCCGTCCTCTGCGGGGCCGTGCTCATCCGCCAGCTCCTCGTCGCCTTGCAGCTCGGCGAGCCGAGCCCCGCGCCGCTGTGGCAGGCGTGGACCGTCTGCTCGCTGGTGCTGCTGGCGGGGCTCGGCGCAGCGCTGATCGCCCACCCGCACGAGCAGGTGAACCGGCGCGACACGGTGATGGCCTGGGTGGCGGTGGGCTTCCACGTCCCGCTCGCCGTCGCCGGCGTCCAGCTCGCGGTGCTCCATCCGACCACGCTGGGCCCGCACGGCGGCGGCGGCTCGATGTCATCGCTCGGCGTGATGTGGGAGCCCGGCCCCGACCGTACCCTGCTGCGCATCGCCTCGGGTGTCGCCGGGCTGGCGATCATCGCGCTGATGCGCCCGGTGACGCGCGTGCTGGTCGCTCGGTCGCTGGCCATCCGCACGGGGCGGGTCGACCGCCAGACCCTCCTGGCCACCGCGGCGGCGATCGTCGTGGTCCTCGCCGGCGACCTGCTCGGCCTGCTGGCGCGTTCTCTCGGCAGTGGAGCGGGCGAGTGGGTGCTGGTCGCCGCGGTGACTGTCGTTGCGCTGGGCTCACTGCTGCTCTGCCTGGGTCTGTTCGGCAGCCTGGTGGACTCGGTCCGCATCGCGCGCGCCGTTATCCGTCCAGGCCCCTCCATTCAGCAGGTGCTTGACGGACCTCCGCACGTACCGAAGAGAGCGGAAGGAACCAGGGAAGAGGAGGGCGGCACGTGAGCCCGGAGCTGCGTCAACGATTCGACGACCTGCTCCGAGACGTGATCGACGAGCTCCCACCGAGCGCCAAGCGTGCGTTGGAGGAGATCTCGATCGTCGTCGACGACGTGCCCGACAAGAAGCTCGCCGCCGACCTCGCCCGCGACGGCCTCACCGACGCAGACCCGGACGACCCCGCCGACGTCATGGGCCTCCACACGGGTCAAGCCCTCACCGAGCGCACCCTCGGCGACACCGGCTCGCTCCCCACCGTCATCCATCTCTTCCGCGAGCCGATCGTCGAGCACGCCCTGGAGTTCCGCGGCGGCGTCGATCCGCTTCCGGACGGCGCCCCGGCTCCCAAATGGGGTGATCAGCCCACCGACGACGAAGAGGTCTACGAAGAGATCCGAATCACCCTGCTGCACGAGATCGGGCACCACTTCGGGCTCGACGAGGACGATCTCGACGAGCTCGGCTACGCGTAACCTTCAGGCCGCTCTCCCCGTACAAGGACACACCATGCGATCGACCATTACCGCCCTCACCGCCGCCGGCCTCCTGTTCGCCAGCGCGCTGGCCGACCCAGTGAAGATCGGCTACATGGAGCTGGACGGCCCGATTGAGCCTCGTCACTCCACGCTCGGCATCGACGGCGTCGCGGTCGAGACATCGCTCGGTGACGTGCTCGCGGCCATCGACCGGGCCGGCAAAGCGCCGGGCATGAAGGGTCTGGTGGTCCGGCTCAAGGACGTGCCGCTCGATTCCGCCACCGTGGAAGAGCTCGGTTCCGCCATCGAGCGCTTCCGCAAGAGCGGCCGGAAGGTCCACCTCTACGCCGAGGGGTACGGCACGCCCGAGCTCCTGCTTGGCAGCCACTGCGACGAGGTGATCCTCCAGCAGGGGGGCGAGGTCAGCTTGCCCGGCGTCTACGTGGAGGAGATGTTTCTCGCCGACACGTTCAAGTGGGTCGGCGTCACGCCCGACTTCGTGCAGGTCGGTGACTACAAGGGCGCGTCGGAGATGTACGCCAACGCCAAGCCCAGCCCCCAGTGGGACCAGAACATCAACGCGCTGCTCGACGCGATGTACGCCGGTGTCCGCGACCGGATGAAGGCCGGGCGCGGGCTGACCGACGCTCAGCTCGATCAGGCTATGGAGAAGGCGTGGATGACCGGAGGCGCCACCGCCAAGGCCGCCCGCCTGATCGATACCGAGCTCGACCTGCCCGACCTGGGGGACCACCTGGAGAAGGCGTACGGCGGCGAGGTCGATTGGGACGACTCCGTGCTGCCTGACGCGGCAGAGGCGGCGAGCGCCAAGCTCGGCGCCTCGCCCTTCGCGCTGCTCGGCTCGATCTTCAAGGAGGTCGATTACAAGCCGCGGCGTGACACCATCGCGGTGCTGCACGTCGACGGCGCCATCGTCGACGGAGAGGGCGGCAGCGGCGGGCTCTTCGGCGGCGACGCGGAGGTCGGTGCCCGCACAATCAAGGGAACGATCGAAGAGCTGATCGACGACGACCGCATCAAGGGCGTCGTCCTCCGCATCGACTCGCCCGGCGGCTCGGCCATCGCAAGCGAGATGATCTGGCAGTCGCTCAAGCGGCTCCGCCAGGCCAAGCCTGTCTACGTCTCGGTCGGCTCCATGGCCGCCAGCGGCGGCTACTAC
>DASPMT010000051.1:0-2721 GCA_035626935.1 Phycisphaerales bacterium
GTCACGGGCTTCTCAAAGTCCAGAAAGTAGTAGCTCGACATCGCGGATAGTTTATCGTTGCGGACGCAGGCGGGCCGATCGGCCCTGCCGCTATGAGAAAGGTGGTGTAGCGTGCTTCAACCCGGCGGTCGGCTCATCGTGATCGGCTACGGGAACATGGGCAAGGCGATCGTCGACGGCCTTACCGGAGCGCGTCAGCTGAGCGGAGCTCCTCCGCTGCTTGAGCGGAGCCGTGTCGTCGCCGTCGACCCGCGGGCGGAGGCGTCTGATGTCCACATCGGGCGGGATTTCGCCGCGGTCGCACCTCTCCGGGAGGGTGACGCGTTATTGCTCGCCGTCAAGCCCCAGGTCTTCCCTGCGGTCGCCGCCTCCGTCGCAGGGGCTCTCCGCTCAAGCACGCTTGCCTTATCCGTCATGGCCGGCATCACATCGCAGCGCATCTCCGAGGCACTCGGGAGGCATGCGCGCATCGTGCGCGCGATGCCGAACACCCCCGCGCAGATCGGCCAGGGCGCAACGGCGTTCGCACTCGGTCCGGGCGCAACCGCCGCCGACGCCGGCGCCGCCCGCGCAATGCTCGGCGCGCTCGGACCGCTCGTCACGCAGATCGACGAATCGCTGATGGACGCGTTCACGGCGGTCGCCGGGAGCGGTCCTGCCTATCTCTTCTATTTCGCCGAAGCGATGACCGCCGGGGCGATCAAGGCCGGATTCGATGATCAGACCGCTGACGCGGTCGTGCGTCAGACGCTGCTGGGGTCTGCGATGCTCCTGGCATCCGACAGCCGCACCTCGCCGGCCGAGCTGCGCGCCCGAGTGACGAGCAAAGGCGGCACGACCGAGGCGGCCCTGAACACGCTTGCCGACGGGAAGGTTCACCAGGCAGTCGTCAGCGCGATCCTCGCCGCCCGCGACCGCGGCCGCGAGCTCGGCTCCCGCTAGACGATCCGCAGATCGACAAGCGTCCCCGCCGCCTTCTCGCCCCCGTAGGTCTCGATCCGCGGTTCGATAACCGCATCCACAACCTGTCCGCGCACGATCGGTGTGTGCGCTCCGGGCCCGCACACCTCTGCTGCCCACCCCCACGCGCACACGGGAAGATACGTTCCCCCGCCCGCCGGGCCCAGGTCAAGCAGAAGCTCCGCGTGCGTCCGCGTCGTTCCGAACACGCGCGGCGCCGCCGCGATGCGAGCGCCCCTGATGAGCACCTTCACGGCCGGGTTCCCTCGCCCGAAGGGCTTCACCCTCTCCAGCGTCTTGATCGCCGCCAGGTCGTACCGCAAACCGCCACCGCCGTCCACGACGGCGTCTACGTCCAGCGCGTGCGTCAGCATCTCGTCGCTGATAAGGGCGTTGGCGTGGGCGATAAACGCCTCCGCGAAGGACTCGAGCCGCGCGGCGTCCACGCGCAGCCCCGCCGCCATGTCATGCCCCCCGAACTTCACAAGCTGCGAGGCGCACGCCTCTAACCCGGCGTGAAGGCTGAACCCGTCGACCGACCGGCCTGAGCCGTGCGCCTGCAGCGACCCCTCGTGCTCTGTGAGCTGCATAAGCAGCACCGGCCGGCAGAACCTCTCGACCAGCCGCGAGCAGCAGATCCCCACCACGCCCGCGTGCCAGTCGCGGTGCGCCAGCACGATCGCCCGCCGGTCCCGGCCCGTCATCCCTTCTTTCTCGGCCATCTCAACCGCCTGGGCCACGATCGCGGCTTCTACGGTCCGTCGCTGCTTGTTGGCTTCCTCGAGCGCCGCCGCGATCTCTGCCGCTCGCTCTTCGCCGGCGACGGTGAACAGCTCCACCGCGTCCCGCGCGTGGTTCATCCGGCCGCTCGCGTTCAACCGCGGCGCAAGCTTGAACCCCACATCCCACTCGTCCACCTTCGGGCTCGCCAGACCCGACGCCGCGCACAGCGCACGCAGCCCGACGAACGGAGATGAGCGCACGCGCGTGAGCCCGAAGTTGGCGATGATCCGGTTCTCATCCCCTTCCCCGTCGCACCCGCCCAGGGGCACCACATCGGCGATCGTTCCGAGCGCGGCGAACGCCAGCAGGTTTACGAGCAGCTCGCGCGTCGGCTTGTTCAGCCGCTCCCCCTGCGCCATCGTGCACATCCGCCACGCCAGCTTGTACGCCACCCCGGCCCCGCACAGTTCGCTCCGCGGGTACGTCGACCCAGGCCGCCTCGGGTGGACCACCGCGTACGCGTCCGGCAGCGCCGCCTCGGTCGCCGGCGGGTTGTGGTGGTCGGTGATGATCAGGTCCACCCCCGCCGCCTTCGCCACCCGCGCAGGTTCGACCGCGGTCACGCCGCAGTCCACCGAAACGATCACCCTTGCCCCCTCCGCGGCCAGCGAAGCGATCGCCGGACCGTGCAACCCGTACCCCTCGTCAAGCCGGTGCGGCACGTATGTGCGGATGTCCGCCTTGACCCCCATCCACGCGGCTAGGTGGACCAGCGTGTGGTACAGCACCGCCGTCGCCGTCACGCCGTCAACGTCGTAGTCGCCGTAAAGAGCGACCGCTTCATTGCCGCGCAGCGCCCGCAGCAGCCGCTCGGCCGCCTTGTCGACGTCGGGCAGCAGTTCCGGGGGGTGCAGGTGCATCAAGCTCGGGGACAGGAACCGTCCCGCACGCTCGCCGGTCACCCCGCGCGCAGACAGCACCACATCGACCAGCGAGCCCCCGCCATCAGCGTGTACCGATCGAAGCCGCCAACGCTTC
>DASPMT010000052.1:0-6324 GCA_035626935.1 Phycisphaerales bacterium
GTCGTCCACTGGGCGCTGGGGAGGACGACGGCGTTGGGGGACGCTTCGGTCCAGTGCTGCCACTTATCGGTCACGCTCATCGAGCGTTCGTGGAAGCTGACGTCGGCGAGGTTGATCGCCGCGTCGCCGCCAGCCATCTTCTCGGCGGCCCAGTACTCAAGCGCCGACGTGCGGCGCGCAGTCGCGGTGGCGAAGGCCGGAGCAGTCTGTACTGTTGAGGTCAGCTTCCGCGTGGAGAAGTTGTTGCGCCCGTTGTTCCACTGGGCGTCGTCCTGCGTGATGTACTGACAGTCGACGTAGTACTCCGCGCCCGGGTTCGATGCGGCCGCGACATCGGCGTCGGCCACGACCAGGCGACGGCTAACGGGGTCGCTGGGGGTGGTGCCCACCAGCGGGTTCCACGGGTACGTGTAAACGCCCGTGTTGCCGTTCACATCGAAGCGCGGACCCAGGTAGGAGCGTCCACCGTTGAGGCTGGCGCCGTACAGGTCGGAGCAGTTGATGCCGAGCTGGGCGCCGGCGCTGGGGGGGTTGTCGCACGCGCCCATGTCGGGGAAGGCGCCCGAGTTGGTGCTGGCGAAACCGTGCTTGAGCCAGGAGATGCCGATCTGCTCGAAGCGGCCGTCCTTGTAGCGGTACATCTGCTGGCCGATGACCGGGTGGAGCTGGTTTGAGGCCTGCCACTCGACGGGAACGTCGCCGATGTTCCACGAGTCGGTGCCGACGGCGTAGGAACGCATGCCGCTGACGGATCCGACGGTGGTGCTGTCGGCCTTCCAGACAGAGCCGGTGCCGTACATGGTGATGTCAGAGAGGTTTCCGACGGTGACGTCGGGACCGGTCGAGCGCGTTGGGGGCGGGGGGGGCGGGACGACGGCGGTCACGCCGATGGTGAACGTGCCCGTCGCGCCCTGCCAACCAGCAACGCGGATCCAGTAGGAGTTGCCCGCGACGGCGCCGAATGAGATGGTGCTGCGGTTGCCGGAGCAGGAGTTGTCATCGTCCTGGCAGGCGATCGACGAGCCGAGGGAGTTGCCGGCGCCGACGTTGAACGCCTGCAGCACGGTGTCGTAGCCGGCGGCGCCGCAGGTCGAGACCTGGACGCCCGTGTCGGAGGTGCAGTCGAAGCGGTACCAGACGTCCCCGCTGGTGCCGGAGTTGCCGCACGCGCCGGCAGTGTCGCCGGCGTTGGTGGAGGCCGCGGTGGTGCCCGAATAGCTGTTTCCAACGGTCACGACGATGGCGGCGGTGCGTTCATCGTTGACAGGGGCGGCCAGGAGCGGGGCAGCGCAGGCGAGTGCGACGAGAGCGGCGGCGGATGTGGGGACGTTGCGGACGGTCATGCGAAAGGCCTCCATGATGACGAGATCGGCCCGCGAGAAGCGGCTGTGCACGCAGGCAGTGTGAAGACGTGCCGATTGGAACGCGCCCGCGAGCGCGGGAGCAGAGTGATGTTCCCTCGCGGCCGGTGAGCGGTTCCCTGATTCGAGGGACAGGCGCTCCTGCGGGCAAGAACCAGGTGTTTCCCGCACGAGGCAAGGGGTTGCTGGACCCCATAATTCTGCACAGGTAAGCGGATGCTCACTTGTGGCAAACGGGTGGGAAGGCCATCGGACTCCGTAGCGACCGGATCGCTAGATGCAGCCGTCGAAGAACGCGTCGATGAAGACGATGAAGTCATTGTTGTTCAGCGCATTGTCCGGCCCAACAGACCCGCCCTGCCCGCCGACGTCAGCGCGGAAGCGGTCGCCGTTGAAGAATGCGTCGATGAACACGACGAAGTCGTTGTTGTCCAAGCTCCCGTCAGGGCCTTGGGCGCCGCCGGTCGAGCCGACATCGGCGGCGCAGTACGCCGGCAGGGTCATGCCCGTTATGGCCACTGAGTTCCCTTGCTCCCCTGTGGCATCAGCCGGCGGCCGCCAGAACGAGAGGTGGGCGTGGCCCGTGGCGGGCGCGCGGTTGACCGTTACGCGGAACGAGTAGACGGTGCTGAAGAGCAGCGCGTTGGGCGTCAGTGTCACTTGGCCGACATTGGGATAGGTGGTCGTCTGCGTCGCGGGGTCGACGCGCCAGCTCAGCATGCCGGGCGACTGCGTGACGATCCACGGTGCGTTGCGGATCCGGTCGCCGCTATGGTACATCGGCGCGGAGAACGCGGTGGCGGAGACCGCAGCGCCCGGGGGGAGGTGAAGGCTCAACTCGCCGCCGGCGCGGTGGGAGTTCATGTTGAGCAGCGCGATGTCGTAGGTCCAGGTCCCGTCGCCGTTGTCGGTGGCGGCGCTTGTGGCGACGTACCTGGTCCAGAGCTGTCGCGTCAGCGTGACCCACTGGTCGCTGGGGAGCATGACCGACTGGGTGTCGCCTTGCACGTACGGGCGCCACTTGTCCAGCGCCGCTCCGCTCCGCTCAAAGACGTCCACGTGACTCAGCATTACGCCGGGCGTCGCCCACGCCCAATACTCGAGTGCGCTCGTGCGGTACGACGGGCCATCGAACTGAACCGCCGCCGTGCCCGTGGGGAGCACGCCGAAGGGGGCGAGCCTGACGGAGCAGTAGTTGTTCCGGCCGTTGCCCCACGCCGCGTCTTCCCCACCGTGATATCCCGTCTCTGCGTAGTACACCGAGCCGGGGTTCTGCGCCGGCTGAACATCGCTGTCGCGGACAAACACGCGCCGTGCGACGTTGTCTCCCTGAGCAACGGGCGGCACCAACGTCGTGAACGGGTACGTGTAGACGCCGGTGGTCGGGTCCACCGAAAACCTGGGTCCGAGCAGGCCCTGCGCTGAGTTGAAGCCCGAGCCGTACAGGTCGTGGCAGTTAACGCCCAGCCCGTACGTCCCGCCGGTCCGATTCGTCACGCACGCGCCGTAGCCGGCGTTGAAGGTCTGGTTGGCGGGAACGAGGACGTTCTTCAGCCAGCCCGCGCCGATTTGCTCAAAGCGTTTGCCCGTTGCCCGGTAGAGGTTCTGCGACGCGAGCGCGTGCTGGTTCCCTCCGGAAACCCAGATCATCGGGCGGTCGCCCATGTTCCACGTATAGGTACCGAGCGCAAAGGCGCGGATAAGCGTGCCGTCAACGACGCGCGTGCCGTAGCTGTTTGCGTCGGAGATCACGCCGATCAGCCCGTCGGGACCTTCGTTGCGGACCAGAGGCGTCTGGGGCGGCTGCGCAAACGCGATCGGAGCGGCGGCGACGACCGCCAGCGCCGTCAGGCGGGAGTGAGAGGTCGGTTTCATACAGCCTCCGTCGAGGGCCCACGAGCGGGGCGCGAACCCAGCATATCTGATCGATCCGGCTTGTGCCAGCCGCGTTCGGCATCCGGGGGCGCAAGGTCGCTGGTAGAGAACTACACGCGGGCGTGCGGCCGGGGGGCAGCTGGGATTCACTTTGCCTGAGATGGGGCGCTTCAGATGCAGCCGGCGAAGAACTCGTCGATGTAGACGATGAAGTCGTTGTTGTCCAGGGCGTTGTCAGGGCCGCTCTGGCCGCCGGTGCCGCCCACGTCGGCCATCAACATGTCACTGTTGAAGTAGGCGTCGATGAACACCACAAAGTCGTTGTTGTCGAGCGCTCCGTCGGGCCCGGCGATGCCGCCGGTGCCCCCGACGTCAGCTGTGCAGACCGTCGGCACCTTTACGCCCGTGACGGCGATCGAGGTTCCCTGGTAGCCGGTGACGTTGGGCGCACGGAAGAACCCCAGACGCGCCGTGCCAGCCGACGGGGCTGCCGTGCTGCGGAAGCGGTAGTTGTGGAGCGAGCCCCACATCAGCATGTTGGGGCCGAAGGTGACGGCGTTCGCCAAGCCCGGAACCTGATAGGAGCGGGTCGCGGGATCGACCGTCCACTTCATCGCCCCGGCCGCGCCGCCGTTGTTGTGCCAAGGGTTGTTGAGTACGCGTTCGCCGGAGTGGTATTTGGGGGCCGCGAAGCCGATGTTCGTCGGGGACGCGCCGGCGGGGAGTCGCACCGCGAACGAGCCGCCGCCGCGGTGGCTGTTAAGGTTCATGACGGCGTACTCGTAGTCCCATGTGCCGTTGCCGTTATCGATCGCCTTGCTGGCGACGAGGTAACGCGAGTTCTGGTCCTTCGCGGAGGTGACCCATTGCGCCGCGGGGAGCACGGTGGCGTTGGGGTTGGCCTGCGTCCAGTGCTGCCACTTATCGACGACGTTCATCCGCTGCTCGACGAAGTCGACGGTGGACATCGAGACAGCCGGGTCCATGCGGGCCCACAGCTCAAGAGCGGTCGTACGCCGGTACGTGTTGCCGAAGAACGTGACGCCCTGGAAACCCTGGTTGAAGAGCGTGTCGGCCCTGAGCAGGCGCGCCGCGTAGTTGTTGCGGCCGTTGCCCCACTGGGCATCGTCTTGCGTGATGTACTGGCAGTCGACAAAGTAGTAAGCGCCGGCGTTGGTGTCTCCGCGCACGTCGTCGAGGCTCACGACGATCCGCCGGGCGACCGGATCGGTGTTGGCGTAGGAGCCGACGAGCGGGTTCCACGGGTACGTGTAGACGCCCGTCGAAGGGTTTACGTCAAAGCGTGGGCCGAGGTACGACCGGCTGCCGTTGAGGCCCGAACCGTATAGGTCGGAGCAGTTGATGCCGAGTTGCGAGCCGCCGGCGGGCGGCCCGTCGCACGAGCCCATGTCGGGGAACGCGCCGGAGTTGGTGCTGGCGAAGCCGTGCTTGAGCCAGGAGATGCCGATCTGCTCGAACCGCCCGTTCTTCCAGCGGTACATGTGCTGGCCGATGACCGGGTGGAGCTGGTTAGAGGCCTGCCACTCAACGGGCACGTCGCCGATGTTCCACGAGTCGGTACCGACGGCGAACGAGTAGACGTCGGTCGCGTAGCCGGTGCCGCTCGAGTCGGCCATCCACGCCGATCCGCCGCCGTAGTAAGCGGTGTCGCTGAGGTTGCCGATCGTGACGTCGGGGCCGACCGTCCGCGCAGGCGTCGGTGGATAGCTCGGCAGCGTCGGTGCGCTCTGAACCGGGTGGAGGGGGGGCGTGCCGGGCGGGGGGACGGTCGCCGTCAGCATGAACGCGCCGTTGGCTCCGCCGGAGCCCGCGACGCGGATCTTGTAGCTCTTGCCGGCGAGGGCCTGGAACGAGATGCGAGACTGGCTGCCGCAGTCGTTGTCGTTGCACGCGACGACTTCCTTCATCATGCCGGCGGCGTCGAGTTCGAAGGCCTGGACCACGGAGTTGTACGACGTGCCGGTGCAGGTGTTGAACTCGACCCAGCGCGTTGTGGTGCAGTCAAAGCGGTACCACACATCGCGCGCATAGGCGCTGTTGCCGCACGAGCCGACGATGCCGAAGTCGTTCGTGGCGGTTGCGGTGCTGCCGCTGGTTGAACTCGGCACGGCGATGACGATGGCGTCGGCCAGGCTGTCGTTTGCCGGCTGAGCGAGCGCGGTGGAGGTCGAGACCGTGCCGGCGATCAGGGCGAGCGCGTTCATCTGGCTGCGGCGATTCATGTGTGACTCCGTGGCGCGGAAATGTGAAGGGACGAGCGGTTGGAACCGCGAGGCGTTCGCGATCCAGATCGGCCGTTTGGACCGGTCACGCCGTGTTTCAGCTTACCTGATCGACGCCGAACCAGCAAGCCAATCACCGGGGTCGCGCCGGCGTTTGCCGGGATCGGTAATAGCCCTGCTCGGATTCGAACCGAGGACCAAGGGATTATGAGTCCCCTGCTCTAACCGCTGAGCTACAGGGCCGGCACGGGCATTATGGCAGGGGAACGGGCGTCTTTCGCTGCTCCGGCACGATCGGAGGGGGTGCACGGATGGTTTTCGAAAACACGGCCGCCGCACCTCTCGATGAGTCGTGCGGCGGCCGTAAGGATGCGGTTGAATGACTGTTTGCGCCGGGAAAACTGCGGCGCGAGCGGGCTTAGAGGCAGCCGCTGAAGACGGCGTCGATAAAGACAACGAAGTCGTTGTTGTCCAGCGCGTTGTCGGGGCCGGGCAGGCCGCCCTGCTTGCCGATGTCGGCGGCGGCGACGTCGTTGTTGAAGTAGCGATCGATGAAGACGACAAAGTCGTTGTTGTCCAGAGCTCCGTCGGGTCCGACGACGCCGCCTTGGCCGCCGATGTCGGCCTCGCAGAACTCGGGGACGACGACGTTGGTGATCGCAAGGGAGGAACCCTGGAAACCGTGAGAATCGGCCGGGCCGCGGAAGAGCGTGAGGCGGGCCCACTTGGTGGCGGGCGGCTTGTTGATGGTGACCCGGAACGAGTGCACGGCGCCGAACATGAGCGCGTTGGGATTGAATGTCACGGTTCCGATGCCCGTGACGTTGCGCTGTTCGGTGGCGGGG
>DASPMT010000053.1:0-2653 GCA_035626935.1 Phycisphaerales bacterium
GACGGCGTTTGAAGGAGACGGACGGGTGGAGCGCGTCGTGTGCACGCGCCTCGACGGCTCGAAAAAACCGGTCGCCGGATCGGGGTTCTCGATCGACGCCGAGCTTGTGCTTGTGGCGATCGGCCAGTCGAAGTTGGGCGACCTTTTGGGGCGGCTGAGCGGCGTGAGCGTTGAGCGGGGCCGGATTGTGACCGACGCGCAGGGGCGGACGGGGCGGTTGAAGTGGTACGCGGGCGGGGACTGCGCCAACGGCGGCAAGGAAGTGGTGAACGCGGCGGCGGAAGGGAAGGCGGCTGCCCAGGCGATCCACGCGGACTTGACGGACTGTGGTAAGGGGCGTGCGCATGGCTGACTTGAGCACCAACTGCGGAGGGATCAAATCCCCGAATCCGTTCTGGCTGGCGTCGGCGCCCCCCACCAACTCCGGGCTGCAGGTGCAGCGGGCGTTCGGCGCGGGGTGGGGCGGGGCGGTGTGGAAGACGCTGGGGGTGCCGATCCAGAACGTGTCGAGCCGGTTCGGGGCGGTGACGATCCGCGGCGTGCAGGGGGCGGGGTTCAACAACATCGAGCTGATCACCGACCGCTCGCTGGACGTGAACTTCAAGGAGATCGCCGAGACCAAGCGGCTGTTTCCGGAGCACGCGCTGGTGGTGTCGCTGATGGTGGAGACGCGCGAGGAATGGCGCGAGATCATCAAGCGGAGCGTGGACGCGGGGGCGGACGGGATCGAGCTGAACTTCGGGTGCCCGCACGGGATGTGCGAGCGGGGGATGGGTTCGGCGGTGGGCCAGGAGCCGCGGGTGAACCAGGAGATCACGTCCTGGGCGGTGGAGTTTTCGAAGGTTCCTGTGCTGGTGAAGCTGACACCGAACGTGCACGACATCGTGCCGCACGGGCTGGCGGCCCGGCGGGGCGGGGCGCACGGGGTGTCGCTGATCAACACGATCAAGAGCATCATCGGCGTGGACATCGATCGCTTCGTGCCGCAGCCGCGGGTGGCGGGCGCGAGCACCAACGGGGGGTACTGCGGCGCGGCCGTGAAGCCGATCGCGCTGCACATGGTGGCGGCGCTGGCGCGGGAGAAGGAGTTCGGGATTCCGATCAGCGGGATCGGCGGAGTCTGCAACTGGCGCGACGCGGTGGAGTTCATGCTGCTGGGCGCGTCGAGCGTGCAGGTGTGCACGGAGGTGATGCTGCGGGGGTACAAGGTCGTAGAGGACATGATCGACGGGCTTGCTGAGTACATGCGGACACACGGGTTCGAGCGTGTGGAGCAGATGGTGGGGAAGGCGGTGCCGGGATTCAGCGAGTGGGGCGACCTGGACCTGAACTACGAGACGGTGGCGAAGATCGACGCGGGCACGTGCATCGGGTGCCAGCTCTGCGTGCAGGCGTGCCACGACGGGGCGCATCAGTGCATCCACCCGAACACCAACGGGACGCGTGTGCCGGTTGTGGATGAGTGCGAGTGCGTAGGGTGCATCCTGTGCCAGATCGTCTGCCCGGTGCAGGGGTGCATCTCGATGGTGCAGGTGAACAACGGCTTCCCGCCCGCAACGTGGAACGAGGCGGTCGAGCAGGGAAAGCCGCTGCGGCCGAAGAAGGGGGCCCACTAGGCTTCCGCCCCGCCCCCTCCTGCGATCAGTGAAGGTGAACCATGAGCAAAGTCGTCCGCTGCGGCCTCATCCAGTGCAGCAACCCGCTGAACGATCCCGGGCGTTCGATCGCCGACATTCAGAAGGCGATGGTGGACAAACACCTGCCCATGATCGAGCAGGCGGGGCAGAAGGGCGTGCAGATCCTCTGCCTGCAGGAGATCTTCAACGGGCCGTATTTCTGCCCCAGCCAGGACCCCAAGTGGTACGCGGCGGCGGAGGAAATTCCGGGCGGGCCGACGTGCGAGCTGATGGCGAGGCTGGCGAAGAAGCACAAGATGGCGATGGTCGTGCCGCTGTACGAGCGCGAAATGAGCGGGGTGCTCTACAACACCGCGGCGGTGTTCGACGCCGACGGCTCGTACCTGGGCAAGTACCGCAAGCAGCACATCCCGCACGTGCAGCCGGGGTTCTTCGAGAAGTTCTTCTTCAAGCCGGGGAACGGCGGGTACCCGGTCTTCAAGACGCGGTACGCGAAGATCGGCGTGTACATCTGCTACGACCGGCACTTTCCTGAGGGTGCGCGGTGCCTGGGCCTGAACGGGGCGGAAATTGTGTTCAATCCGTCGGCGACGACGGCGGGGCTGAGCCAGCACCTGTGGAAGATCGAGCAGCCGGCGCACGCGGTTGCCAACGGGTACTTTATGGGGTGCATCAACCGCGTGGGGACCGAGGCGCCGTGGAACATCGGCAAGTTCTACGGGACTAGCTACTTCGTGAACCCGCGCGGCGAGGTCCTGACGCAGGCGAGCGAGGACAAGGACGAGCTGCTGGTGCACGACCTGGACTTTGCGCAGATCGAGGCCGCGCGGTCGACGTGGCAGTTCTACCGCGACCGGCGGCCGGAGGCGTACGACGAGATCGTCCGTCAGTGAGGAGGTGAGGCGTGTCGATCCTGATCAAGGGCGGGACGGTTGTGAACGCGGACGGGGAGCGGCGGGCGGACGTGCTGGTCGTCGGCGAGACGATCGCCGCGGTCGGCATGGGTCTGGACGCAC
>DASPMT010000054.1:0-2164 GCA_035626935.1 Phycisphaerales bacterium
GGCGTCGGCGCCCTCTTCTACCTCCTGCTCACGCTCTACATCCCTGTCCGCGAGGGGTACCGCCGCCTCAAGGGCCGGAGCACACCCGAGCAGACCCGCCAGGGCCTGCGCACGTTCGCGCGGCAGATGTCGATGCAGAGCGGCGTCCTGCTGACGCTCGTGCTGCAGGCCGGCCTGCTCATCCTCATCGCGCCCGCGCTGACCGCCAAGGGCCTCAATGTCCCCATCGCGGGCGAAGAGAACGCCACCCTCGCCTCCCGGACCGTCGATCTCCTCAAGGGTGGCCTCATCGCCGGCGGCGTGATGCTGCTCGCTCTCTTCATCTTCGTTCAGGGCGTCCGCTTCTTCTTCAGGCTCAAGGCGCACGTTGAAGAAGGCGAAGAGCTGCTCGGCGGCTGACACCTCTGTGCCCGGTCCCGCGCAAACAGACCTGTAAGACCGGCGCGCCGGAACACCCCTTCACCGTCACCGACGCGTTCATTTCCCCTGCTGATGGCCGTCACCCTCCGCCCGCCCCACCTCCCGACTTCTCGCCGCTGGGCTTCTGCTGCTCCTGCCCGAACAGGTCCTTCTCCGTCGCCCGGTCCGCCCAGAACCGCGTCACGATCCCGTCGGTGATGATGAAGTACACAACCGCCGTGTTCTTCGATGCCTCACCCGAGAAGAGCGCGCCGAGCCCTCCGGCGCTCTCGCCCATCGAGTAGCGGAACACCTTCGTGTTCGGGATCGTCTTCAGTTCCGACTGCGACGTCGGCGGCCCGATGATCGCCACCAGCCAGTCCTCCGTCGTCACCCCCGCCTTGAACTGCTTCAGCGTCTCATCGCCGATGCGGATGCCCGTCTGCTCGGGCGGCGAGGACGAGAAGCACCCCGCCAGGGGCAACACCCCCGCGATTGCTGTGACGATGCTCACGGCGCGTTTCACTTCGGCCGCTCCTTCTCGCCCGGCTTGTCGCGCTCCGGCGGCGAGACCGGCTGTGGCGGCTGCGGCGGCAGCCGCGTCGCGGTGTTGTCCGGCCCCGGGGCCTCCGGCACGCGGTCGGCAATCGGCGGCGGCGGTGGCTCTGCTTTCTGCACGCCTCCCAGCCACGGCGGGAAGAACAACCGCCACGCGAGCACGGCCGCGATCAGCAGCGCTAGGCAGGCAACAACCAGGCTGATGCGCCCCGTCCAAGGTGCCTGCCTTGGCCCGGGTTCTGCGGTGAGCGTGCGCGGTCCCTGCATGCGGCATCACGTTGGGCTCAAGCCCTAAGCCGCGCCCCGCGGGCAAGTGAAAGAACCCTCAGCCGCGTGCGAAAAGCCCTGAGCGCCGCCGCTACAAGCGCCGCTCCGGCCGATACCCCTGTGCGATCGGCACCCGCCGACCGGACCCGAACGCAACCGACGTCACCTTCAGCCCCACCGCCGCCTGCTTGCGCTTGTACTCCGCGAGATCGATCAGCCGCACCATCCGCTTGACCGTCGCCGCGTCCGCACGCGCGGGCTGCCCGGCGGGCGCCATCTCCTCGAGAATCCGCCTCGCGCTCTGCCGCAGGTTGATATACCGCTCGACGATCTCGTCCAGCACGTCGTACGGCGGCAGCGAGTCCTGGTCCGTCTGGCCCGGCCGCAGCTCGGCGCTCGGCGCCTTGGTGATCGACCCCTCCGGGATCGGCGGCCCGCCGAGCCCCGCGATCCCCAGCGCCTCCCACCGCTCGTTCATCCACCGCGCCAGCCGGTACACCTGCGTCTTGGTCACGTCGCTGATCACCGCCAGCCCGCCGTTCATGTCGCCGTACAAAGTCGCGTACCCCACCGCCATCTCGCTCTTGTTCCCCGTCGTCAGCAGGATGTGCCCGAACTTGTTCGACAGCGCCATCAGCACGGTGCCCCGCACCCGCGACTGCAGGTTCTCCTCCGTCACATCCGGCGCCCGCCCCGCGAACGCGCCCGCCAGCGACGCCTCCAGCGCCGACACGCCCGGCTCGATCGGCACCGTCTGGTAGTGCACGCCCAGTCGCCGCGCGAGCTCCGCCGCGTCCGACCTTGAATGGTCAGACGAGTACCGCGACGGCAGCGACACCCCGTGCACGCTCGCCGCCCCCAGCGCCGCCGCCCCCAGCACCGCCACCACCGCCGAATCGATCCCCCCAGACAAACCCAGCACCGCCGTCTTGAACCCCGT